>PKXR01000077.1 GCA_003133485.1 Candidatus Dormiibacterota bacterium | reverse complement strand
TCGGTTCTCAGCCCGGTCCCTGTTCCCTCGGCTCAGCGGTCGAACCCCGCACCACCAGCTGCGGGGGCAGCAGCTGGGAGCCCACGAGGCCCCGGGGATTGGCGATCCTCTCGAGCATCAGCAGAGCCGCCGCCGCCCCGATCCGATAGTGGGGGATGCGGACAGAAGTCAACGGCGGGCGCAGTTGGTCGATAANNACGGCATGTCATTGAAGCCCACGATCGAGACGTCCTCAGGACAGCGGAGCCCGGCTCGTTCCAGGGCCGCGTAGCAACCCAGGGCGAGCAGGTCGTTGCCGGCGACCACGGCGGTGAACTCCTCGCCCCCGGCCAGCAGTGCGGTGAGGCAGCGCTGCCCCTCACTGCGCGTGAATCCCCTGGCGAAACTGACCAGCCGGGAATCCACGCGGAGTCCCGCCGTCGCCATGCCGGCCTGAAACCCGCTCAGACGTCCCCGCCCGGTCGAGACATCCTGGGGTCCGGCGATGTGCGCGATCCGGCGGTGTCCCAGTTGCGTCAGATGGGCCACCGCGAGCTGGGCACCCATGCGGTCGTCCACTGAGGCGGAGGGGAGCGAGTTGTCGTCCAGGATCCGGTTCACCAGCACTACCGGCAGCTCCTCGGCGGTGGCTTGGTCCAACAGCGGGTGTCGCTGCCGGGCGGTGGCGACGATGAAGCCATCCACATGGCGGGAGCGCATCCCCTCGAACACTCTCCGCTCGCGCTCTTCATCGTTGTCGGTGTTGCCTATCAGAGCCACAAAGCCCTTAGGGGTCAGGGTGTCCTCGATGCCGCGTACGATCGGAGGGAAGAGTGGGTTGTTGAGGTCGGGGATCAGCACCCCGACCGTGTAAGACCGTCTCGTTTTCAGGCTGCGTGCGGCAGGGTCAGGGCGAAATTGGAGCTCGCGGGCCGCCTGGAGCACCCGCTCGGCGGTTTCCACCTTGACCAGGTGGCGACGTTCTGAGTTGAGGGCACGGGAGGCAGTGCCGGGATGAACCCCGGCCGAGCGGGCGACGTCGCGAAGGGTCACCCGAGGGTTAGGCACCAGTCCGGCCTCCACTGGGATTTCGCACAGCTTGACGCGGTCGTGGGGGTAGTCGGCAGCACCCCTCCTCGCACCTCCCGGGCAGCTCGAAGATCAATTCAGTTTACGGCGGCCAACCCAGCTTTATCTCAGCTAGTGCAGCTTCCCATGGGTGCCCAGGCCCGGATAATTGTTTTTCATGACGGGTGAGCCAGTGGCACGGCCTCGCCTCCTGCTCGTCGACGCCCACGGGCTGGCCTTTCGCGCGTATCACGCACTGCCCGAAATGACGAATCGACGCGGCGAGGCGATCCGGGTCGCCTACGGGTACACGTCGATGCTGCTGCTGGCGATGGAGCGGGGTTTCGACTGCGCGGTGGCGGCCTTCGACCCGCCCGGTCCCACTTTTCGCGACGCAAAGCTGGCGACCTACAAGGCAACCCGCCAGCCCACTCCCGAGGAGCTGATCGCACAGGTCCCCGTCTGCCAGCAGATCACCGAGCGGCTGAACATCCCGGTGTTGATGGTGTCTGGCTTCGAAGCCGACGACGTGCTGGGCACCCTGGCTCGGCAGGCCAAGGCCGCTGGCTGCGACACCGTGATCCTCTCGGGAGACATGGACCTGCTGCAGTTGGTCGATGACCACACGGTCGTGCAGAGCAGCCGGCGGGGCAGCAGCGAGCCGATGATCTACGACGTCGCCGCGGTGCGCGAGCGTTTCGGGTTCGACCCGGTAAGGATCATTGATTACAAGGCGCTCCGGGGAGACTCCAGTGACAACATCCCCGGGGTCCCGGGGATCGGCGAGAAGAGTGCGACAGCGCTGATTCAGGAGTACGGCTCCCTGGACGGCGTGCTCGAGGCCATCGACTCGATGCCCCCGGGCAGGGTGCGCACGGCACTCACCGGCAACGTCGAGCTGGCCCGGTTCGGCAGGGAGCTAGTGACCATTGTCCAGGAGGTCCCGGGCGTCNNGCGGCCCTGCTTGAGGAGTTGGGAATGCCGAGCCTGGTGCGCCGACTGCCGACCGCTGAGGGGAGCCCGGCTGTCGACGACCCAGGTCGTCCGTCGGTGGCTCCGACGGAAATAGTCAGCAGCTCGGAGGCGCTGGCTGGAGTGGTGGCGGCCCTCCGAGCTGCTGGCTCCTTCACGGTTGAGGTGGCTGTGGATGGGCCGCCGCGCAAAGGCCTAGTGGTGGGCCTGGCGGTCGCAACCGATGCCGCTCACAGCTGGTACTGCGCCGTCGCGCAAGGGGCTCAGGAGGGTCTCCTCTGGGACGAGATGCGCGCGCTGCTGGATCTGCTGGCCGCGCCCGACGTGGGCAAGTCCAGCTACCAGCTAAAGGAAGTGATCATGGCTCTCAAAGGAGCAGCCGCCGAGATCGAAGGGGAGGTCTTCGATTGTGTCCTAGCTGCCTACCTGGCGGATTCTCGAAGCCGGACTTCGACGCTGGCATCCCTGTGCCGGGAGTGGGACGGACCCCCAGCTCCGGATCGGGAGGTGTACCTGGGTAAGGGGGTGGCTCTCCGACTGCCATCGGCGCTGAGCGTAGGAGAGGCCGCCCAGCTTTTCGGCGGCGAGGCGGCCTGCGCAGCGGCGATCGGGCCCCACCTGCAGTCCCGGATCCATGATCTTGGTGCCGCTGAGCTGCTCAGAGATTTAGAACTGCCGGTACTCCGGATTCTGGCCGAGATGGAAGCGCTAGGAGTCCGTCTCGACGCCGCCCAACTGCGCGCCATCTCCTCCGCACTGACGGTTCAGATCGCCGATCTTGAACGCGAGATGTTCCGGTTGGCGGAACGGACTTTCAGTCCGGGGTCGACTCCCCAATTGGCGGCCCTGCTCTACGACGAGCTGGGGCTGAAAAGTTCCCGCCGCACCAAGACCGGGCGCTCCACGGACGCTCAGGCGTTGGAGTCGTTGCGCGAGGAGCACCCGATTGTGGGGCTGGTTTTGGAGTGGCGTCAGGTGACCAAGCTGAAGAGCACCTACGTGGATGCGTTGCCGGAGCTTGTCGACCCTGATGACGGTCGGGTGCACACCAGCTTCAACCAAGCGGTGGCTGCGACCGGCCGGCTCTCCTCTAGTGATCCCAACTTGCAGAATATTCCGATTCGCACCGAGCTGGGGCGGCGGATCCGGGCTGCGTTTAGGCCCGGACCCGAGGAGTGGGTGCTGGTGTCCGCCGATTACTCCCAGATCGAGCTTAGGGTTTTGGCCCATCTCAGCCGGGACCCCCGCCTGGCCGCTGCCTTTGCCCGGGGTGATGACGTCCACGCCGACACCGCCGCGCAGGTTTTCGGGGTGGCTCAGGACGAAGTGTCGGCGGACCAGCGAAGGATGGCCAAGGTGGTGAACTTCGGGATTCTGTATGGGCTCTCCAGCTACGGACTCTCGCGAGATCTGGGAATCGCCGCAGACGTCGCTGACGATTTCATCGGGCGCTACTTCGCCACTTATGCGGGGGTGCAGGTGTACCTTGAGTCGGTGCGGGAGGAAGCCCGCCGGCAGGGCTATGTCAGCACCATCCTGGGGCGCCGCCGGTACCTCGCTGATATCAACGCCACCAATCGCCAGATCCGCGAGGCCAGTGAGCGAATGGCGATCAATATGCCCATCCAGGGATCGGCCGCGGACATCATGAAGCTCGGAATGATCCGCACCGCCCAGGCGCTGCGCGCCGGCGAGATAATTCGGCGCTTACGCGATCAGGTGCACGACGAGCTCGTTTTCGAGGCCCCAGCCGACGCGGTCAAGGAAGTCGCCGAGCTGGCCGTGGAGGGTATGGCCGGCGCGATCGAGCTCTCAGTCCCTCTGGTCGTTGACCTCAAGGTCGGCCCCAACTGGAGAGATCTGACTCCCCTGCGTCGGGCAGCGGGCTGAGCGGTCATTGCCCGAACTTCCCGAGGTCGAGACCATTGTTCGCGACCTCCGACCGCACCTGATCGGACGGATCGTGACGTGGGCGGATCTGGTGCGAGAGTCGGTCCTGAGATACGGCGAGCCCGCCACCTTTCAAGCCCGCACCGAAGGCCACCGGGTGGGGTCCGTTCGGCGACGGGGCAAGTTCATCCACCTGGGCCTGAGCGGGGGCGAGCACCTGGTAGTGCACCTGGGGATGACCGGGACGCTCACCCTGCAGCGATGGGATGAGCCGCGGGCCCTGCATACCCACCTCGTACTGGAACTGGACGATCAGCGCCAACTGCGATACCGAGACCCTCGCCGTTTTGGTCGGGTCCTGCTGGGCCGTCCTGGGCAGCTCCAGCGCATCGGCGCCCTACCGCGCCTCGGCCCCGAGCCCCTGTCGCGGGACTTTGTGCAGAGCGGGTTCGCCGAAGCCCTCCAGGGATCGGGGCGTCAGGTCAAAACGGTCCTGCTGGACCAGGGCATGGTGGCGGGCTGCGGGAACATCTACGCTGATGAGTCCTGCTTTCTGGCCCGGATCCGACCCGATCGGAGGGCGAACACTTTGACCCGGGCCGAAGCCCGACGGCTGGTGCTCGCCTTGCCGGTCGTGATGCGGGAGGCGGAGCGGCTCAGGGGCACATCCTTTTCGGACTTCAGGGACGGCTTCGGGGCCAAGGGAGAGGCCTACGAGGCACTCTTCGTATACGGGCGGGGGGGATTACCGTGCGTTCGCTGCGGAGGTACCCTCCGACAAAAACAAGTAGGGGGAAGGACCACGGTCTACTGCCACCGGTGTCAGCGTTGACCTCTCGGGTCGCATTGCTCTCGTACGATGATGTCCCGCCGATCGGAGGTCAGGGCCGGTACGCGGGNNACGAACCCCCTGGGGCCCGGGTCTGCGGATCCCCAAGCGCACTCGGCGGGCACCTTTGGACTTCTCCCTGTGGTTGCGTCGTAGGTTGCCGGAGGTGGCTACCGTTGTGAAACCCGATCTCTGGCACGCCCTCGGAGGCCCTGGTGGGGTGCTGCTATTCCGGCACCCGCCAACCGCTCCGCTGGTGTACACGGCAAACCACACCTATCGGACGGCCCATGGTCGGCGGCTGGCGACACGGCCCCTGGGCTCGATCGAGGCCCGGGCGTACCGCTTTTCGGAACACGTGATCTCGGTTTCGCCGTCGACCGCGGCCTCCCTCGCTAAGGACTATGACGTCTCTCCGGAGAAGATCTCGGTCATCCCGGTCGGGATCGACACCGAGTGGCTTCGCCCGGCGGGCGGCTATGAGGAGCGCGACACCATGCTTTTCGTCGGACGGCTGGTGCCCATCAAGGGGGTGCCGCAGTTCATCGCGGCCTTCCGAGAGCTGAGCAGGAAGTTCCCCAACCTGCGGGCCGAGATCTGCGGGGAGGGACCGCTCCACCAGGCTACCCAGGCGGCGGCCGATGACTTCGGTGGTCGGATGCTGGTTCGAGGCTGGGTTTCCGAACAGGAGTTGGCCAAGGCTTACCAGCGGTCGTTGCTGCTGGTGGTGCCCTCCCGCTTCGAGGGTCTCGGGGTGGTGGCCCTGGAGGCGATGGCCTCAGGCACGCCCGTGCTGGCGACCGATGTTCCCGGACTCACCGACCTCAAAGGAGGCGGGGTGGTCCTGGTGCCCCTTGACGACCAGCCAGCCCTTCTCACCGAGGCTGAAGGCATCCTGGGCGACCGGGCGAGATGGGAGGAGCTGTCGGCGGCAGCCCGCCAGACGGTTGTGGACCGGTTCTCTTGGGATGCCGTCGGTCCGCAGATCGCGGAGGTCTACCGTTCGGTACTCGGCTCCCGAGCCAGCCAGGTCGCGTAGGCTGCCTCCAGTTCGGCTCGAATCTCCTCAAACTGCCTGAGCACCTCGCGGCCGCGATCGGGTGACTTGAAGGTCGTGGGCTCGGCCAACTTTTCCTCCAGCTGGTGCTTCTGCTGCTCTAGGGCCTCGATTCGGAGCTCGGCCTCGTGACGGGTGGCGGCGGGGGTCGCCGAAGCTGGTTTCTTGGCCGGTTTTGTCCGTGGACGGCGCGGGCTGCGGCTGGGGACCGCGTTGGGATGCGATGAGCGTCGCTCGACCAGGCGTCCGTCCTCCACTTCGTAGACGGAGGTGGCCACAGAGTCGACGAAGTAGCGGTCATGGGAGACGAGGACCACCGCCCCGGGGNNTGGTCGGCTCGTCGAGGAGCAGACAGTTGGCGTCATCCATGCCCAGTCGGGAGAGAGCTACGCGGGCCTTCTCGCCACCGGACAGCTCCTTGACCCGGCTGAGGGCGCGCTCTCCACTGAAGAGCATGGCCCCCAGCACCGCCCGGGCTCGTTCCGGAAGTGATCCCGGATGGTGATCGAGCAGGTTCTCCAACACGGTGCGATTGACATCGAGGTCGGCGAAGTCCTGGTGGTATTCGCGAATTCGAGCCCGGGCTCCTGGGATCACCCGTCCGCGCACAGGGGGAAGCTGGCCGGCCAGGGTGTGCAGCATAGTGGTCTTCCCCGAGCCGTTGGGGCCGAGGATGGCGATCCGGTCGCCGCGGGCAACTGCCGTATCTGGCACCGAGAAGAGCTCGATATGATCCCGGCCGCAGGCGAGTCCCTCAGTTCGAACTACGATCTGAGCGCTGGGTGCGGCGTGCAGGGTCAGCCTCATGCGCTGTAGTTCGGTCGGCTCAGGGACCCTCTCTAGCCGATCCAGCAGGGTCTGCCGACCCCGGGCCTGGCGGGCCCGCTGACCAGCTTTGTAGCGCCGGATGTACTCCTCCTGGTGGGTGATGTGGGCCTGCTGAGCCTCCCAAGTCCGGTGCCACCGGAGTCGACGCTCCTGCCGTTGGCGCAGATAACTGGTGTACCCGCCGTCATAGACCTCGGCCCGACCGGCGGCCAGCTCAACGATCCTGGTGCAGACCTGCTCCAGAAGCCGTCGGTCGTGGGCGACCAGACAGAGGGTGGGAGCGCTCTGGAGCAAGTGGGCCTCCAGCCACTCGATGGCGACCAGGTCGAGGTGGTTGGTGGGCTCGTC
>PKXR01000031.1:761-4100 GCA_003133485.1 Candidatus Dormiibacterota bacterium | reverse complement strand
CCGGGGGCTTGCCCACCGTCGGAGGTTTCCGGGGCGCTAGCTGGCGAGGCCGGAAAACGGCTTGACTGGCCATGATCCGTCCATCTCGCGTTCCGCATTGCCCTGCCGTCGTAGATATGCCTGGAAGTTGGCGGCCTGATCGCGTGCGGCGCCCACCTGTAGCTCGTACAACTCATTCGGACCCAGGGCGGCGATGTCCGGGTACCTGGCAGCCAAAGATCGTGCGACCCCCAGAGCGGCGAGAGCGTCACTGCGCGCGTCGTGGGCCCCCAGCAACGTCACACCGTATACCTGGCAGGCGTCGGCGAGCTTGCGACCACCCGGACGGTAGCGGTCGACGTGTCGATCAAGGACCAAGGGGTCGATGAGAGGACCCACCGGACGGCCGAGCCGGTCTTCCAGTAGCGGGATCCCGTGGCGGCGGCACTCGCGATCCAGCAGCGTGAAGTCGTAAGGAGTGTTGTAGGTCACGACCGCACACCCTTCGCCGATTACTCGCGCCAGCGCAGCCACGATCTCGCTGATAGCTTGCGCTGCTGGCCGTCCATGAGCTCGTGCCTCGTCGGTAGTGATTCCGTGGATGGCCGTGGCCTGGGCCGGGATTGGAACGCCGGGCTCGATCAGCCACTCCAGATCGCCTTCGCCCCCATCGCCCAGGAAGGCGGTCACGATTCGCGCGGTCTCCACATCTAGACCGGTGGTCTCGGTGTCAAACGCGACAAGTGAACCGGCGGCCCAGCCCGTCATATCAGCTGGGTGGCAAGAGCGCCATCGGGCTTCCGTCGCATTCGAACCGCACCCCAGGGTAGAGCTTCGGCCCGCTCATGCCGTTGTCCCTTCCGTGCGAACGTGTTCACCGGCACGACCTGGTCGGGCGGGTCCCAATAACCCTTCCTTGCGCGCCATGGCGACCAGCCGAGCGGCGTGGGTCCGCGATTTGTGAAGGCGCCTCCCAACCTCTACAGAGGGACGGCGGGCGACGGCGGGGTCCGGGTCGAGGAGAGCAGCCCGGTAGACCTGAGCCACCATCGGGAGCAGCTCGCTGGGAGATCGGCGCCGAGGTCGGATGCCTTCGGAGCGGGGCCACTCTTTGGCGGATGCGAAAGAGTTCCCAGTAACCCTGCTGCCACGACCAGTGATGGTCCGGCTGACGACGGGAAACCCGTGAGTCTCCCGAAGTTCCTGGAGCGCGCGCTGAAGGTAGCTTTCGATCGCCACCTTCCGAAGACCGATGGCGTTGACTGGCTCGTCGTTCTCCCGGCGCGAGATCACGGCCTGCTCTACGACGAGCCGGCCGCGGTGAGCTCCGACAGTGAGACTCAACCGGTAGGGGAGGTTCGGGTCTCCTACATCGACCACAAACGGTCGGACCAGCAGCAGTCCGCCCTCCAGCTCACCCCCGCCTTGCTCCTTGGCGATGAGAGGAGACCCGACCGGCTCGGCGCCGGCAGCAAACGCTACTTTCACGCCGCCCGGACCCTTCCTCGTTCGACTCACGCCAAGACTGTACCACCAGAACTCCCATAGAGTCGCCTACCGATCCGGCGGAGGAAAGGACCGGTACGGCTATCGGTATACCGGTCAACCTGGCAACTGTACCTTGAGGCCGCTTTGGGATCGAAAACCAGTTTAGATGGCACGTCGATGCCCGGACAATGCGGGGCTCGGAATGGTACAGTGCGTTTGGCTCTGTGCGAGGCTAAAGCCGGCCGCGGTAGAGCGAGCCGTCGGCAGTTCCAGAGAGCCGGAGATCGCCTGGAGGTCCCTTGCAATGGGCCGGCGGGCTCGAGAGCTCGAGAGACTTCGACCGCCGCCCTCTCCTCGCCCGATCGAGACCCAACTTGAGCAAGCCGCACCTCGATGGGCGGTGATCTGCCCAGCAGAACGGGCCCGATGCACCGAGCACCACGACCCACGCTCTCCGATTTAGTTGATGCTACTGAGAAATGCCTTGGTTTGTCGGTCCTGAAATACGGAACAGGCTGGCTACTTGGCGCGGCTAAACAGGCGGAGCTGGGCTGGCTTTTTCCACCGAGAGGCCGACCCTTTCGAACATCCCTACCGCCGTGGCCACAGCGCCGCGGGAGGCACCCAGGCTGTTAGGTGAGCTGTGGGCACGACAAAGCGCCCGGGGCAACGCTCGAACAGCGGTCTCTCCACCACCGGCTCCTTCCACCCCGGACGCCCGTTGCCATCGTACCCGCTGGAAGCCCGATATGAGTCTTTTTCGATACATCAAAAGTGACAGCGAGTTCGCTCCAAGCGCTGTGCTGTGAGTAGGGCCGGCCGGATCCACCGCTCGGGCAACTTGAACCGAAGCTCTCCAAGGCGCGACATGAAGTCGCGGATAACCTGGGACACTAAGCGCCGCTGGGGTGAGCAATGAGGTTCCTCGAGGCCAAGTTTCTTGGCGTAATGCTGATGGGGGAAAGGTTCCCGTCACGCCGAAGTTTTCCGACTACAAGTGCTTGCTTGAACCCACTCCCCTGAATACAATGGGGGGCGAGAGTGATGGCGTCGATTAGCTGCCGTCCTGACCAGGGCAGGGGCATCCGGCGCAGGACCTCAGGAGAGCAGGCATAGCCATGGCCATGGCAATTCCGGTCAGTGAGAACCGCCTTCTGGCATGCCTGCCGAGCCGGGANNGGCTCATGCTCAAGGCGGTTCCTCGCTTTCTCAAGGTCGGGACTGTGCTGTTCGAGCCCGGTGAGGAAGTGGACGCCGTGTATTTCCCGCTGGACGGTGTCGTGTCCCTGGTCACACGCCTGAAGAATGGAGGCCCTGTCGAGGTCGCGACCGTGGGCAACGAGGGACTAGTCGGAGTCCCAGCGGTGGGCGGCGGCAGCCTGGCCGTTCTCGCCATCTCCCAGGTCGAAGGTCGCTCGCTGACCATGTCTACTAGCGACTTCCTGACCGAGCTCGCCAACAGCCAACCACTGACAAGGCTAGTGCAGAAATATGTTCAAGCCTTGTTTGGCCAGATCTCGCAGGCCGTGGCGTGCAATCGGCTCCACTCATGCGAGGAGCGACTGAGCCGTTGGCTCCTGATGAGCCAGGACCGGGTAGGCAAATACGAGTTCAGCATCACCCAGGAATTCCTCGGCGAGATGCTGGGGGTAAGTCAGGCTACCGTGGCTCTAACGGCTAGCGCCCTAGAGAGGGCGGGGCTGATCAGCTGCTGGGTCGGTCACATCGAAATCGTCGATCGGCAGGGACTGGAACAGGTGGCCTGCGAGTGTTACCGGGTCGTCCGGTCAGAGCTAGACGATGTGACTTCGACAACCTTCCGGAACGACACAGCCAGCGGTCCATGACTCCAAGGAAGTAGGAACCCGGGCA
>PKXR01000031.1:0-739 GCA_003133485.1 Candidatus Dormiibacterota bacterium | reverse complement strand
TCTCGACCGCCTTCAAGCCGCGCGTGGCGGGACGCGTGCGGCCTCATGCTGGCTGTGGTCTATTTACAGAAGAGAGAGGGCGCGTTTTCGAGCCAAAGACTAGAGTGGATGCATGAGAATAAGCGCTCGGAACCAACTGCCCGGCACCATAATTCGTGTGGATCATGGCGCCGTCATGTCGGCCGTCGTGATTCGCCTTTCCGGCGGGGAAGAAGTGGTGGCTGCCATAACGAAGGACTCGGCCGAGAGCCTCGACCTCAAGGAGGGGGACTCCGTTCAGGCCGTGATCAAGGCGACCGAAGTCATGGTGGCCAAGGACTGACTACGGGCAGCTTTCGAGTGGGCGGGTCGGTCGGAAAAGGCCTTGACGAGGCACCGGGGGCCACTCTCCTGAAGCGGGTCTCCCACCACGACGGCTCCCCCGAGCGCCTGATACCATCGCATGAAGCCTGTCGGTACGGCGGCGCGCTGAGCCAGAAGACCAGCTGCGTTGGCTGCCGGCTCAATTTTGAAGTGATCAAGTCTCGGCCACTTGTTCGCAGNNCGCCCTACTTGTGGGCGGCGCATTCTTGCTGGCCAACCAACTCACGCCCATTTCGGCTTGGTCGTGCGTAGTCGTAGGGCTCGGCTTCGCGGCGATCGCGGTGGTGCTGGACAGATCTGCCCTCACCAAGCGATGCACAGAGGCCTGGGGGCGAGCCTCAGCTTGGGCTGAGGCCCGTACTACGCAGCCGTCCTT
>PKXR01000245.1 GCA_003133485.1 Candidatus Dormiibacterota bacterium | reverse complement strand
GCCCACGCCGGATGAGGTCACGCGCAACCCCAGAGCGCGCTCCGCCCAGCTGCGGGTCGCGGTCCGGCTGCCCACCCCCGGCCCCTAGACCGTCTCGCCGCGGCGACCACCGCAACTCTGTTCGTCCCCGCACCCGTCATTTTTTACTTCCCACTACAGAACCAATTCAGATGACCACAATCGCCGCCAAGCCCCGCCTTTGGGTTCCGTTTATTCCATTCGACGAGGACGACGCGCCGGGCGCCACTTCCCGCCGGCGCGGACTGCCCCGCTCGCTGGTGGCCTGGCTGCTCCTGCCCGCCCTAGCGGCCCTGGTGGCGGTCGGGGTGATGTATGCGGCCCAGACCGCCCAGGCCACTGCCCTGACCTACCAGATCGCCTCGCTGAGAGCCGCCAAATCACAGTTGCTCAACACCCAAGGGCTGCAGTCGCAGCAGCTCCAGGAGCTGCAGAGCGCCGGTCAGGTGGCTCAGGCAGCCGGCCATCTGGGCATGGNNGCCCCCGCCCGCCACTTGGGTGGTGGCGAACCCCCCGGCCACAGCCACTTCCGATCCCCTCACCCCGGTGATCATCGCCCTTCGGGGCGGCTGAGCCGGTGGCGTCCCGCTCCTATTCCCGAAGTCGTTCCAGTCCGGCCCCCCGAAAGCGTCCCGCCGACCTGGCCGGGTCGCAGGGCTCCAGCAGGTCGAATCCCCCGGTCAGCCGGAGGGTGCTGGGTCTGTCGCTTTTCCTGATCGTGGCTCTGTTGGGGATGGCGGCCCGGCTGGTTGATCTGCAGGTGAGCCAGGGCGCCCAGCTGGCCGCGGCGGCGGTGGCGCAACAGGAGCAGTCGGCGACCATCCCGGCGGCGCGGGGGCTGATCCTTGACGACGACGGCCAGGTGCTCGCCGGCAACGCCATCGCCTATGACATCTTTGCCGACCCCAGAGAGATCACAACGCAGTCTCGGGAGCGTGAGGCAACGCTGCTGGCTCCGTTGCTGAGCCTATCGGCGGACGACCTGAACACGGTCCTCTCCAAGCCGCTCCAGTTCGTCTATCTGGCCCGGGATCAGACGCCGGCAGTGGAGTCCGAACTCCGCAAGCTGAATCTGGCGGGGATCGGGAGCCTTCCGCTGCAGGTGCGCACTTATGGGCCGGGCGCGGTTGCCGGGACCACCCTTGCCTCCAACCTGCTCGGCTTCGTCAACTCCGACGGTCAGGGCCAGTACGGGCTGGAGGGCTACTACAACAAGATCCTCGCCGGCCACCCGGGCACGGAGTCGGTGGTCCACGACCTCCAGGGCAACGCGGTGGTCCTGAACGACCAGCCCCAGACGCCGGCGGTCAACGGGCGCAACCTAAACACCGACATCGACGCCACGATTCAGACGACCGTGGAGCAGGATCTCGCCGCCGAAGTCACGGCGGACAAGGCGGCCTCCGGGACCATGATCGTCATGAACGTCCACACCGGAGCGATCGTGGCCTGGGCCGACTCTCCCTCGTACAGCGCCAACGACTATGCCAGCGAATCTGACTCCCTGTTCCAGGACGCCGGACTCGCCAACCTCTACGAGCCGGGCTCCGTGATGAAGGTGGTGACCTTCGCCGGAGCCCTCCAGAACAACATCATCACCCCCACCGCGACCTTCGACGAGACCCCCGCGGCCGCGACGGTCGACGGGGTCCAGATCCACGACTGGGACAACGAGTACCACGGCGTCATCTCGTACCAGTACGTGCTGGACAACTCCCTCAACGTTGGCGCATTGCACGTGGAGGAACTGGAGGGAGCGCAGACCTTCTACAACACGATGGAGGCCTTTGGGATGGGCAAGCCGACCGGGATCGACCTGGCCGGCGAGGAGAGCCAGCCGCTGCCGCCCCTCTCTGAAGAGACGGCCTTGACCCTGGCGACCTCGAGCTTTGGCCAGGGCGTGGTGGTCACCCCGATCGAGATGCTGGCGGCGGTCAACGCCATCGCCAACGGCGGGGTCTGGGTCCAGCCCCACGTGGTGACCTCGATCTCGGGCGGCGGCCAGCCCACCACGGTGATCACTCCCAAGACCCACCGGGTGATCTCCGCCCAGACCGCGTCCACCCTGGCTCAAATGATGATCGGGGTGATCGACGCCCCCGGGGCCGACGGATCCGAGGCCCGGATCTGGCCCACCTGGAAGGGAGAGCTGGCAGGCAAGACCGGTACCGCCGAGGTGGCCCAGAACGGGGCCTACACCGCCAACACCATCGATTCGTTCGCGGAGTTCCTGCCAGAGAGCGCCCCTCAGTACTCGATGATCTGCATCCTCCGTGAGCCCCAGGTGGCTCCGATCCTGCGGTACTCCTTCTACGACGCGGTTCCCACCGTGAAGAAGGTCACCCAGGTGCTGATCGACCGNNCTCCAACCATAAGATGCCTCGGGTGAACTGGCTGGCGGCGGCGGGCACGTTCGTAGGGGCGCTGGCCGTCTATCCGCTGGCGATCTCCGGGCTGGGCCGGGTCGGCCTGCGCCAGGTGCCGCGTTCCGACGTACCGAGCTCCCACCTTCAGAAGACCGGCACCCCTACGGCCGGGGGGATTGTCTTCGTGGTGGCGGCGGTGGTGGCTTGGGCGATCGTGGCCCGCGACCCGGCGGGCGGACTGGTCGTCGGCGCCGCGGCCCTGGGGTGTGGGGCGGGGCTCTTCGACGACCTGACCAAGCTGGGCCGTGGCGATGGAGTGCGGTTCCGACCCAAGCTCCTCTTGCTGGCGGGCTGTGCCGGAGTGGTGGCGGTGGGTGTCTTCGCCACCTCCGCCACCACCCAGACCATCCCCGGGCTCGGACCCCGGGATCTCGGTCTGCTCGGCCTAGCGCTGGCTGGATTCGCCATCCTGGCGACCGCCAACGCGGCCAACCTCACTGACGGCGTGGACGGCTTGGCGGCCGGCTGCGGAATCCCCGGGTTCGGGGCCTGTGCCGCCCTGGCGATGGTGGAGCACCGCCCCGAGCTGGCCGTGACCTGCGCCTGCCTGGCCGCCTCCCTGCTGGCGTTTCTCTTCTTCAATCGGCCGCGGGCTGCCGTCTTCATGGGGGACGCCGGGTCGCTGGCGGTGGGCCTGGCCCTGGCGGTGGCCGCGATCGAGGTGGGGGCCTTGGTGCTGCTGCCGCTGCTGGCCTTGATCTTTGTGGCCGAGGCCGGTTCGGTAATCATTCAGCTCACTCACGTCCGGCTGACCCACGGACGTCGGCTGTTCCGGGCCAGCCCCATCCACCACCACTTCGAGGAGGGCGGGATGAGTGAATGGGGGATCGACTTCAGGTTCTGGGCACTCGCCGCCCTGGCCGCCGCGCTTGCCGCCTATTGGGCAGTGTCGGCGGGACTACCGGGGGGCGCGCACTGATCGCCCACGTCGAGCGCTGGCTGCCGGTGGGTCAGTCCCGCCGGACTGGCAGCGGGATCCTTCGCCTGCCCCTTCCCGAGCTGGACGTCTGGCTGCTGCTGCTGACCCTCGCGCTCTGCGGGCTGGGGCTGATCATGGTGTACTCGTCGAGTCAGGCTCTGGCCTACACCGACTACGGCAATCCCGCCTACTTCTTCGACCGGCAGCTGCTCTGGTTGGCGATGGGGCTGGTTGGCCTGGTCGTCTGCGCCAAGATCGACTACCACCGCTGGATCCAGCTGGCGCCCGCGCTGTCGATCGTCACCCTGCTGCTCCTGGTAGCGGTGCTGGTGCCCCACATCGGATACGAGGTGCAGGGCGCCCGGCGCTGGATCTACTTCGGCTCCTTTGACCTCCAGCCCAGCGTTTTGGCGCAGTTCCTGGTCGTCGTGGCGGGCGCGGTCTGGCTGGACCGCCTCGGGCCCCGGATCACCGACCTGCGAGATGGGGTCCTGAACTACAGCTGGAAGATCCTGGTGGTGGCGCTCCTGGTGGTGATGGAGAAGGACCTGGGCTCGGCGGTGGTCCTGGCGATAACCGCCCTCGGGCTGCTCTGGCTGGCCGGAGTCAGGATTCGTCATCTGGCTGGCCTGGGCCTGGCCGTCCTGGTGGGAGGGCTCCTGCTGGTCCGGGCGGAGCCGTATCGGACCACCCGCTTGCTGAGCTACCTGAATCCCTTCGCCCACAAGTTGGGCAGCGGCTTCCAGGCGGTCCAGGCGCTCTATTCGCTGGGGGCGGGCGGGATCTTCGGGACCGGGCTGAACGGGGCGGTTTCCCCGTCCCAGCTACTGCCCGAGGCCCACACCGACTTCATCTTCGCGATCATCGGGGAGGAGCTGGGGCTGATCGGGACCCTCCTGGTGCTGCTGCTCTTCCTGGGCTTCGCCTGGCGCGGGATCCGGGCCGCCCGAAACGCGCCGGACCGGCTGGGCGTTCTCCTGGCTGGCGGGGTCACGATCTGGATCGTCGGCCAGGCGCTGATCAACATCGGTGGGGTGACCGACACTATCCCCTCCACAGGGGTACCCCTTACCTTCATCAGCTACGGCGGGACATCGCTGGCGCTCTCTCTGGCCGCCACTGGCATCCTGCTCAACATCTCGGCCCGACAGCGCCGAGTGGGGATCGGTAATGCGCGTGCTAATCACGGGGGGCGGAACGGGCGGTCACTGCACCCCAGCCATCGCGGTGGCGGAGGCTCTGAGGCAGACTGATCCCGAGGTGGTGATCACCTATGTGGGCCGCGCCGATGGCCCGGAGTCGGAGCTGGTCCGGGAGGCCGGGCTCGACTTTGCCGGACTTCGCCTAGGCAGCATGGGGTCGAGCGTGGTCAGCTCCGTACCCCGGCTGGCCCTGCGACTGCCCCTCGTCTACCGCGAGGCGTCGCGGCTGGTCCGACGCTTCAGGCCTGACGTGGTGCTGGCGACCGGGGGCTACGTCTGCGTGCCGGTGGCCCTCGCCGCCCGGCGCCGCCGGATCCCCGTTCTGCTGTTGGAGCAGAACATGCTGCCTGGCAGGGCGGTCCAGTGGCTGGCCTCTCGGGTAAAGGTGGTGGCCAGCTCCTTTCCGGGAACTGCCGCCTACCTACCCCGGACCAGGGTCGTCTGCACCGGCAATCCCGTACGACTGTCGTTCGCCCAACTGGCCGACCGGCCCCAACTTCCGGAGGCGCCCCCAACCTTGCTGGTGATGGGCGGGTCCCAGGGAGCCCGGCATCTCAATGAGGTGCTGCTGGAGGCGCTGCCCAGACTGCTGGAGGGAACCCCCCAGTTGACCGTGGTCCACCTCACCGGGCCCGTGGATCACGCCCAGGTGGTGGCGGCCGCGCAAGAGGCCGGGCTGCCGGTCGGGGAGCGGTACCAGCCGTCACCTTTCGTTGCAGACGTGGCCGAGCGGCTGGCCGCAGCCAGCGTGGTGGTGATGCGGGCGGGTGGCAGCTCCCTGGCGGAGGTGGCCTGCCTAGGGCGCCCTATGGTGCTGGTGCCCTATCCCCACGCCGGCGAGCACCAGAGTGCCAATGCCCTTCCCTTCGAGGAGGCGGGGGCGGCGTTCGTGATCCCCGATCAAGAGCTGACCGCGGAACTGCTGGAAGAGACCGTCCTGAAGGTCCTGAAGGATCCCGAGCGCTGGCGGGCGATGGCCAGCGCCAGCTCCTCGATGGCCCGGCCCAGGGCCGCCTTCGACGTGGCGACGCTGCTCCACGAGCTGGCGGGACCGAGACGCTGAGCTTGGCTGATACCGCGCCCCCAGGCTGGCCTGAGCCGCCCGCCCATCTGCACTTCCTGGGTATCTGCGGATATGCGGTCTCGGGCCTAGCGCTCTGCTGCCTGGGGCTGGGCTTCCGGGTCACCGGGTCCGATGAGGACGCCTACCC
>PKXR01000256.1 GCA_003133485.1 Candidatus Dormiibacterota bacterium | reverse complement strand
GCCGATGTCTACCGCTGGTCCATCGAGAAACCCGCACAGTTTTGGGCTGAGGTCGCGCGCTTCGCCGACGTGCGGGCGAGCTGCGCCAAAGACGGACCGGTAATTGAAAATCCCGGCGCCATGCCCGGCGCGCGCTTCTTTGCGAGCGCGCGCCTCAACTTCGCTGAAAACCTGCTGCGCTATCGCGACGCACAGCCCGCGCTCGTGTTTCGCAACGAACGCGGCACCCGCAGCGAGCTCTCCTACGGGGAGTTGTACGATGAAGTGGCACGCGTCGCCGCGGGCCTCAAAGATGCAGGCGTCGTCGCAGGCGATCGCGTCGCGGCCTTCATGCCGAACCTGCCTGAGACGGCCATCGCGATGCTCGCAACCGCAAGCGTGGGCGCCATTTGGTCCTCCTGCTCGCCTGACTTTGGCTTGGGCGCCGTCGTCGATCGCTTCGGACAGATCTCGCCCAAGGTGCTGTTCGCGGCCGACGGCTATCGCTATGGCGGTCGCGACTTTGACCGCCGCGAGGTGGTGGGAAAGCTGCGCTCCGGTCTGTCCACTTTGGAACAGGTGGTGGGCGTGCCGTACCTCTTTCCTGATGATTGCGCGATCCCCGAGGGCAGCCGCAGCTGGAAGGAGCTGGCCGGAGATGTTCAGGCCCCTCAATTTGTGGCAGTTCCCTTCGATCACCCGCTCTGGATCCTCTTTTCCTCCGGCACGACCGGATTGCCCAAGCCAATCGTGCACAGTCACGGGGGCATCCTCCTGGAGCAGCTCAAGGTCCTCGGCCTGCACGCGGACCTGCGGCCGGGTGACCGGAGCTTCTGGTTCACCACCACTGGCTGGATGATGTGGAACTATCTGATCAGCGCACTGCTGGTCGGAGCCATCCCGGTTCTCTACGACGGCAGTCCGGCGGAGCCGGACCTTGGGCGCCTGTGGGCGCTGGCAGCCGATGCCGGGGTGACCCACTTTGGCACCAGCGCTGCCCATCTGAGCGCATGTCTGAAGGCCGGCGTTCAGCCGCAGACGCAATTCGACCTCGCGCCTATGCGGTTTCTGGGCTCGACCGGCTCGCCACTCTCCCCGGGGGCCTTCGAGTGGGTCTACCGGTCGGTGAAGCAGGACCTGTGGGTGGCCTCCCTGAGCGGAGGCACCGACCTGTGTACCGCCTTCGTCCTGGGCTGTCCCGGAATGCCGGTGCGGGCCGGAGTAATCCAGTGCCGGGCGCTAGGAGCTCGGGTCGAGGCCTTCGACCAGGAAGGGGACTCTGTCGTCGATCAGGTCGGGGAGTTGGTGATTCGGGAGCCGATGCCCTCGATGCCGGTCTTCTTCTGGGGCGACCCCGATGGTTCCCGCTACCGTTCCAGCTACTTCTCCACCTATCCGGGGGTTTGGCGGCACGGCGACTGGATCCGCATCCGCCTCGATGGCGGAGTGGTCATCTACGGCAGATCAGACGCCACCATCAACCGGCACGGGGTGCGGATGGGCACCAGTGAGATCTACCGTGTGGTGGAGGAGTTGGGCCCGATCGAGGACAGTCTGGTCATCGACGTGGCCCAGCCGAAGGGCGACACTTGCCTCGCCCTGTTCGTGACCCTGCCCGAGGGCCAGGTTCTAACTGACCAGCTGGAAGCGGAGCTCAAGGTCGCCATCCGAAGTCAGCTGTCCCCTCGCCACGTGCCCGACTTGGTCCAGCAGGTCCGCCGAATCCCCCGCACCCTGAGCGGGAAGAAACTGGAGGTGCCAATCAAGCGGATCCTGGAGGGTGCGGCACCTGACAAGGTCCTGGATCTCGACGCCTTAGCTGACCCGGAATCCCTGACTCCCTTTGTGGAGCTGGCCTATGTTCTCGCAGCAGAAGGTCCGCCCACCGGATCCGGCTGAGGGGCATCGGTCCGGTTTCCGTCTATCATCGATCCTCTTGAGGATGCTCAGCTACTTCACGATCTGGCGTCGCGGGGNNACCAGTAGGTGTGGCAAAGAAGGGCTCGGCAGGCTGCTCTGGCGGGCGCGGCCGTGGCCGGCGGTGGAGCGGCGGCGGTCCTGGCGCGCTTGGCCGCGCGTCGTCGGGCGGTGCGCTGGGCCCCGGCCAGACGCCGACGTAGCCAGCCGTACCTGAGCGTTCAGTCGATTGGCGACGGCGACTCGCCCGTGGTTCTGCTACATCCGTTGTCGGGCTCGGCTGATTACTTCGGCTCAGCATTCGACGAGCTGGGCGAGCCCGGACCGCTGGTGGTGCCTGACCTCCTGGGCTATGGCTTGTCGCCGCGCCCCGAGCGCGGCTATGGACCAGATCAGCAGGTGGCGGCGGTGGTTGCCAGCCTGGATAAGCTGGGTATTCCGGGCCCTGCGCTCTGGGTGGGCCATGGACTAGGGGCGGTGCTCGCGCTGCGAGCGGCGGCCACCTACCCGGAAAGGGTGCGCGCAGTGGTCGCAATCAGCCCGCTGCTCTACCGGGACTCGGTGGCGGCCCGCCGTCACCTGCGTCGGCTCACTCCCCTGGAACTGGGTGGCCCGCTCGACCGACATCTGGCTTCAGCGATCTACGGAGGACCAGGTGCCCGCCCCCGGCTGGCAGGGCAATTGGCTCGGCTGTGGCGTGTCGACCTACCTGGATCCGCGCCCAGTTCTCCCGAGGCGCCGACCGCGACCGCCTACCGGGAGACTTTGAGCAACTGCGTTCTGCGGGCCGACGGATGGCGCTGGTTCGATCAGATCACCGCCCCTGTGCATATGGTGCTCCCCGCCCAGGATCGAGTGCCGGATCCAGAGTTGCTCTCCGAGCTGGCAGAGAAATATCCGAACGTCAGCCTCTCGGTTCTGCCGTTCGGGGATCACCGCTTACCTCTAACTCACCCCGACGGGTGTCTGGCGGCCATCGACCGATTCCGGCCGACGTCTCTGCCGTCCTGAGTGAGCCACGAAGCCGCCGCGAGCAGCAGGCGGCTCCTCCGCTAATCTGAGCGCGCCTTGGGGCGTCGCCAAGTGGTAAGGCAGGGGACTTTGGATCCCCCATTCGAAGGTTCGAATCCTTCCGCCCCAGCCCTTGATTTGAGATCAGATTCGTCCCCGGCCTGCCCCCGCCGTGTCTCTCGGAAGCTGCGCTGTACCCATTTTTGTACCCATCGGGACTCAGGCCGGCCGGAGGGAGGCGTTCATCGCCTTCGCGGCGTCGCCGAGAAGGTCGGCGCCCCCCCGTCCCGGCCAGGCGCACCGCCCCATCGACCAGATGTCAGATAGAGGTAGCCGGCGTCCGGTCATGAATTCGTGATTGACCACCACACCCGCCTCGAGTGCAGATACGTAGACGGAGGCGTCCTGGCGCAGGGGCACCCTGTTCCCGGCCGACCCGCCATGCTGGGCGCCAATCACCTGCAGTAGCCGATTCCTGCGGTCCTCGTTGGTGAGCTGACGTTGAAAGTGCTCGGGAGGCAACCCTCAGGTGTCCGGCAAAATCCAGAACTCGAGGAACCGTCAGGACCGGGGTCAGCGTCGGCTGTAGCCCCTGATGACCTCCATCACCTCGTCCAAGTAGGCGTCCCCTTCGCCGGCTCGGACCCCGTCTGCGACGCAGTGGGCAAGGTGATCGCGCAGCAGCAGGTAGCCGATTTGATCGAGTGCGGCGCTGGCTGAGCGAATTTGAACCAGGACCTCCGGGCAGTACCTCTCTTCTTCGACCATTCGGGAGATTCCTCCCACCTGACCCAGAACCCGCTGAAATCGAATCAGCAGATCCTGCTTGCTCGCCTGGTACGAGCCCCGGCGGGTGGAGACGCCAGGGGCTGGGGCCGGGGCGGATCCCGAGCTTGGAGATGCGGTTGGTCGCTTGCTCATCTCAGCTCCCCACCCCAGTTCTCAACGTCCGGCTGCACGAGACGCCGCGTACTCGTCGGCGCACGGCTGGCAGCAGAAGTACACCGTCCCATCGGGGAACTCGAGCTTGGCTCCGGGGTTGGCCGGGTCGACGCTCATCCCGCAGATGGGGTCGATGGGCCACTCAGGCTGGGTAGTCGGGAGATCGAGTGACCGCATGCTGCTGAAGCGGTCTGGGTGTTGGAGAAAGCGATCCCGGCACCCAGGCGAACAGAACCAGAATTCTCGACCCTGATTCTCGAGATGGGCACCGGCGCTCATGGCATCGACCGGCATCCCACAGACGGGGTCGACTTGGGGGGTAGATGGAGGTGGGACCATCGTCTGCGAGGGTACCGTGCCGAAGCGGTCAGGGTGTTGCTGAAACCGCTCACGGCATCGGTCCGAACAGAAGTAGATCTCCTGACCGCCAGCCGTCAGCCGGGCGGGGGCTAAGGCCCGCTCCACCTGCATGCCACACACGGGGTCCAGCGCGAAGAGTCCGCCAGCTGCGCGAACCCCTCGACTGCGGGTCAGGAGAAATCCTCCGACCAGGAGCAAGATCGCCGCCACGTCCAGTCCGGTGGTGAAGTTCCAGCCGAGGGCGTGAACCGCAATTTGATGGGGCCTAGTTCGGGGGATCGCTCCCAGCGTTCGAAAGAGGTACTGGGTGGCGAGTCCGGCTACTGACATGACCACCCAGAAGCTGGCCACCAGGCGCAGTGTCAGCCGGCCCCCGTAGTACCTGCGGTAGATCAGTAGCAACGGGAAGGTGATCAGGTCGGCGTAGATAAAGCTGGCCACGCCCCCGAAGCTGATCCCACCCTTCCAGAGAGCTGCCGCGAGGGGGATGTTGCCCACCGAGCAGACGAAGCTGAGCATGGCGATGAGCGGACCGATGGCCGCGTTCTCGACCGACGACGCCAGCCCATGACCGGACAGGAAGAGATCCCGCCAAGCTGACGCCGGCACCAGGGCAGCCAGGAACCCTGCCACCAGGAAGCCACCCGCAATCTCCTTGCGGAGCATTCGAAAGTCAGCGAAGGCGTAGCCGGCCGCGGCCCGCCAGAGGGCTTTGGAGCGGACTCTAGCCCGCCAGGGGGAGCTCGCCGGAAGGGGTTCCTGGCTAGTTCCGGAGCCCGGAGCGGCAGCTCGAAGCCGGCCCCGAGCGGCCTCGATCAGCGAAGGGCTGAGGGTCACCCGGGCGGTCATGACGAAGAGCACGATCATCAAAAGGCCGCCGAACAGCTCGCTGGCGGTGAATTGCCAGCCGATCAACACGGCTAGCACAATCCCTAACTCGATCACGAGGTTGGTCGAGGCGAACATGAACACCATCGAGGCAAGGAAGTCCGCCCCGCGGGAGAAGAGCGACTTGGCCACCGCCGAAGCTGCGTAGGAGCAGGAGGACGAGATCATGCCGAACAGCGACGCCCTGGTCACGGCCGCGGGGCCATGGTTTCCGAGCCGGCGCTGCATCTCGGCGCGAGAAACGAAGGCCTGAACAGCTCCCGAGAGCGCGAAG
>PKXR01000172.1 GCA_003133485.1 Candidatus Dormiibacterota bacterium | reverse complement strand
TCTGTCTCCTTCAGGGATCATCAAGGAGCTCTCGCTGCGGCGTCCCATCTATCGCCAGGTGGCCGCTTCTGGGCACTTTGGGCGCTCTGACCTGGATCTTCCTTGGGAGCGCACCCCCTACCGCGACGACCTGGCCCGGGACGCTGGCTTGGAGCCCCATCTCAGCATTGGGTCTGGGGCGGCCAGCTGACCCAGACCGGCGATCCCGGGGAGGGGGTCCCGGCGGCTCCCTCGGAGTTGGTCTCAGTGGTGCTCGCTGGCGGGTCNNGGGGCGGTGCTGGTGGTCACCGCGGTCGACCAGGCGGCTCAGGTGCTGGCGGAGCTCCCTGAACTGGAGCCGGATCGGCTCTTGCTGGAGCCGGAGCCTCGGGGGACAGGACCGGCCCTGGCTTGGGCGGCCCTGGCTGCCCTCCAGCTCCATCCCCGGGCGGTGATGGTCTCGCTCCATGCCGACCACTACATGCCGGACGAGGAGGCCACCACTAGTGTCCTGCTGTCCGCCGCCGCGTGGGCCAGCCGCTCGGAGGTGCTGATCTCGATCGGACTGAAGCCCACCTGGGGAGCTCCGGGTTTCGGATACGTCGAGGCCGGAGCAGAGCTGGCCCGTCCGGCGAAGCTTGGACCGGCTCTGCCGCTGCTCCAGAGTCTGGGCTTCGTGGAGAAGCCGGGGCCGGACCGCGCTCAAGAGATGTTCACCAGCGGCCGCTACTTTTGGAACACTGGCCTCTTTGCCTGGCAGGCGCATCTCTTCCTGGAGGAGATGGAAACCCACGCGCCCGAGGCGGCGGGCGCGGTGCGGGCCGCGGTCTTGAGCCAGCCGCAGGGGAGCGCCGCCTTCGCCGAGGCCTGGATCAAGGTACCCTCGGGAGTGGTCGACCGTCTGGTCCTGGAGCGCAGTTCCAAGGTGGCGGTCCTGCCGGTGGAGTTGACCTGGAGCGACCTCGGGTCGTTCGTCGACCTCTATCGGGTGGCTCTAGACGCCGGAGCGGGCGATGAGCGCGGGAATGTGGTCCGGGGCGACGCCCTGCTACTGGACAGCGACCGGAACTTTGTGGACTCCTCCGGGGATCGCCTGGTGGTGGTGCTGGGAGCGGAAGAGATGGCCGTGATAGACACCGAGGATGCCCTGCTGGTGTGTCCGATGTCGCGGGTCCAGGAGGTAACCCGAGTGGTCGCCGAGCTGCGCGAGCGAGGTCGGGCCCAGCTCCTGTAGAAGCTCCGGTCGGGTTTCTCGTCCCGTCTTGGGGCTTCGGTAGCTACCCATACAATGACCGTGCTCCGCGTACTCGAGAGATCCTAGGGAGATCAACGCTGACCCAATCCAAGATCAGTTTCGGCACCGACGGTTGGCGTGCGGTGGTGGCCGACGACTTCACCTATGCCAACGTGCGAGCCGTGACCCAGGCGGTGGCTCGATACCTGGCCACGGCTCCCACCGAGGGGGCGGTGGTGGTCGGACACGACACCCGGTTCTCGGCGGAGCTGTTCGCTCGGGAGGTGGCTCGAGTGCTGGCCGCAAACGCGCGTCGGGTGCTGCTCAGCGACCGTCCCAGCCCAACTCAGGTGTCTGCCTGGATGGTGGTGGATCGCCAGGCTCTGGGCGGGGTCGTGGTGACCGCCAGTCACAACCCGCCGGAGTTCAACGGGCTCAAGTACAAGCCTGACTACGGGGGCTCCGCGTCTCCCGAGGTCATCGCCCGGCTCGAGGAGGAGTTGGCGCTGGTGCTGGCCGAAGACTCAGTGCGCACCATGGCCATCGAGGAGGCGATCTCCCAGGGTCTCGTCGAGCTGGTGGACCCCCGGCCCTCGTACCGAGCCCAGATCGGCCGGCTGGTGCAGCTGGACGAGATCAAGAAAGCCGGACTGCACATCCTCCACGATCCAATGTATGGCTCCGGGTCGGGCTATGTCAGCGACCTGGTGGGCGGTGGAGCTACCCGCGTAACCGAACTCCACTCCGACCGCAACCCCGGGTTTGGTGGGTTGCATCCCGAGCCGATCCCGCCCAATACCGACGAGGCCTCTCAGGTTCTGCGGGCTGGTGGTTTCGATCTCGGGATCATCAACGACGGTGACGCAGACCGGGTGGGGATCTTCGACGAGAAGGGCAATTTCGTCGACCAGCTGGAGGTCGCCACTCTTCTGCTGTGGCACCTCTGCGAGAACCGCAAGCTGCAGGGACCGGTCGTGCGGTCGATCACGATGACCAGGCGCCTGGACCTGCTGGGCCAGCGCTACTCGTGTCCGGTGGAGGAGTTGCCGGTCGGGTTCAAGTACCTGGGGACCAGAATGCGGGAGCTCGACGCTCTATTCGCCGCCGAAGAGTCCGGCGGGTTCGGATTCCGGGGGCACATCCCCGAGCGGGACGGGATCCTAAGTGGGCTCTTCTTCGCCGAGATGATCGTCATGACCGGCAGCCCGCTCAGCGAGATCCGCCGGAAGGTGGCAGAGCTGGTCGGGCCGCATGCCTATGCCCGCCGGGATCACCGCTTCTCCCGGGAGAGCTATCCCAGCGCCCGGGAGAAACTGGTCCACCAGATGAACGTGGGTCCCCCGCAGACGGTGGGGGCCGAGCGGGTCACCGCCACCCGGCAGGACGACGGCTTCAAGTACTGGCTGGGCGAGGACTCCTGGGTCTTGGTCCGGATGTCAGGAACCGAGCCGTTGATGCGGGTTTATTGCGAGTCCACTAGCCCCGAACGGGTCCAGCAGCTGCTCAACGATTTCGAGACTGAGTTGGGCGTCATCGGAGATGACGGAGGACATGGTGGCTGACGCGGCCGCCACCAACCAACCCGAACGGCGCGTCGAGAAGCCCTGGGGTTACGAAATCTGGTTCGCGGTCACCGATCTCTACGCGGGGAAGATCCTGCACATTGCGGCGGGCCAGGAGCTGAGCCTGCAGTACCACGAGCGTAAGGATGAGACCATTTACCTGCTTTCCGGAGCTATCGAGTTGGAGCTCGACGACGACGCGGGCGAACTCCAGATCCTGCAGCTTTCCCCCGGTCAGTGCCAGAGGATTCAAGTGGGGCGCCGGCACCGGATGCGCGCGCTGATAGATACCGACATCTGCGAGGTGTCGACGCCTCAGCTGGACGACGTGGTCCGGTTGGAGGACCGCTATGGCCGGATCTCGGCGCCTGGCGGCTGATCCCCAGCGACCCCTCGTGGGTGGCACACTGGGGTCACGGGCGGGGAGCGGCCACTGGCCCCGAGAACTGAGTTTCCCCCACTATCCACAGGTGAACGTGGAAAACATGAAAAGGGAGGCGGGGCTCTGAGCTGGCGCCCCGGCGGAGCGGCGGCGATCCGTCAAGACGCTGAAACAGGGTTGGGTGTGGCGCCGGTCGACCAGCCGGCCGAGTTCCATCTGTCGCCTCCTCGGATTGTGCCTTTCTCCCTGATGGCCGCGGCGGTCTCTGCCCTCTCGGGAGTCGGGGTACTGCCCGTGCCCGCCGCCGTCCTTCTCGACCTGGGGGCGGTGGTCTGCTATCTGGTGGCACTGCGCGCGGCACTACCGCGTTGGCCTGAACTTCCTTGGCCGAGACTTCATTTTCTAAGTGGGATGCAGTCTGCCCTGCTGCCCCTGGCTGGCTTCGTCTCCGCCTCGGTGGCGCTCTCGGAACAACCAGGGCCGCCGGGTGAGGTGGTGCTACCCCTCGGGGTGCTAGTGCTGCTGACCTTCGGCCCTTGGCTCGACGTGGCGGAGGAGCAGCGGTCGTCCACCCGCTGGGGACCGACCATCCTGGCGCTGCTGACCCTGGCAGTTCCCTTGCCCGTTTTCATTTTGGCGATGAGTCCGTCGGTCACGGCCCCAGTGCGGGCGGTGGCCGTGGCGGCGGCGGTGCTGGTTCCCACCTGGCGGCTGATCAGCCTCACCCGCCGCAGCTGGTCCCAAGCCTGGACCAGGGCGATGGTGGTAGCCGTCGTCCTGGGATTCGCGGCGGGAGTATCTGTGCTCCTCCAGGTTCCCGTCCCACTACTACCGGTGGCGCTGCTGCTCGGCTGGTACGGGCTGGCCGGGGTGGTCAGCCAACGCGACGGGCGCTCCGTCGGAGCCTTTGCTGTATTCGTGGTCCTGGCAGCGGTGATGCTGGCGGTCGGCCACCCCCTCTGAGCGGGGCTGTTCCGGCCGCAAAGGCTGTACCGTGGGGCGCCTATGGGCAGAGACACCTTGGGCGCGTGGTGGGATGCGGATGGGTTGCCGCCGCCGGCGAGCTGGCGGTCCTAGCTCTTCGGCTCGATCGGGGCTGGCCGGGCGCCACCCTAACTGATCCCCGAATCTGACATCCACGTCGCAAGCTCGAGGAGGCTTCCCATGGCCACTACCGTTTCCCAGTCTGACCTGACCACCGGCGCCTCGGAGGGCGGCACGGCGGAGCAGTGGCGGGAGCGCGACCGGCGCTCCGTGGCCGGGGTCTGGTCACGTTACACGAATCTGGTGGTGAGCGCCGCCGAAGGGTCTTATCTGATCGACGTCGAGGGCCGACGCTACCTGGACTTTGCCTGCGGGATCGCGGTGACCAGCCTGGGCCACCGCCATCCCGAGGTGACCGAGGCGGTTCACCGCCAGCTCGATCGCTACTGGCACACCAGCGTCGTCACCCAGAGCGTTGTCATGACCGAGGCCGCCGAGCGGGTGGCCGCCATCTGCCCCGAGCCGCTGGACGTGGTCTTCTTCGCCAACTCCGGGGCGGAGGTGGTCGACGGCGCGCTCAAGCTGGCCAGGCGTTCAACCGGCCGCTCAGGGATCATCTCCTTCAGCGGGGCCTTCCACGGCCGAACCTTCGGCGCCCTGAGCGTGACCACCAGCAAAGCGCTCTACCGGGCTAAGTACGGACCCCTGCTGCCCGGCGTCTACGTCACCCCTTACCCCTACTGCTTTAGGGTCTGCGACCACGCACCCGGCGAACCCTGTCCGGTCGCCGCCGGGGAGGAGCTCGAGCGGCTCTTCCGTCAGGTCGCACCGGCCAACGAGGTAGCCGCCATCCTGGTGGAACCGATTCAGGGGGAGGGTGGCTACGTGGTGCCGCCGGCGGGGTTCTTGGCCACCTTGCGGCGGATCTGCGATGAGCACGGGATCCTGTTGGTCTGTGACGAGATCCAGACGGGGGTCGCCCGCACGGGAGAATGGCTGGCGGTGGATCACGAGCAGGTCGTGCCCGACATCGTCACCCTGGCCAAGGCTTTGGGCAGTGGCCTGCCGGTAGGGGCGATCGTAGCCAGCCACCAATTGATGGATCGCTGGGAATCGGGCAGTCACGGGAGCACCTTTGGAGGCAACCCGGTGGCCGGGGCCGCAGTGATCGCCACTTTGAAGGTGATCGAGCGAGACCAACTGAGGGAAAGAGCGACCGACCTGGGCCAGGTTATTCAGGCAAGGGTCGAGGGCTGGCGGCAGGCCGGTCATGGTCCGTCCGACGTAAGGGGCCGAGGCGCGCTGATCGGCCTGGAGTTCATGGATCACCAGGGTGGGCCGGATCGCGAACGGGTGAGCCAGATCAAACACCTGGCCCTGGAATCCGGACTGGTCGTAATTTCGTGCGGCCTCGATGACAATGTCATCCGGCTGCTTCCGCCGCTTACCGTGAGCGACGCGGAGCTCACCCAGGGGCTCGACATTCTGGAGGCGGCCGTGATGGAGACGGGGAGAGCCGGATGAGTACCGCTGCGGCCATCAGGGCCCGCACCTATGGCAACCTCATCGCCGGAGAGTGGCGCGAGGCCCAAGGCGGTCAGACGTTTGAGTCGATCAACCCGGCGCGCCGCGCTGAGGTGATCGGTCGCTTCGCCCGCGGCACGGCCCACGACGTCGAGATGGCGGTCCAGGCGGCGCTGGCAGCCCAACTCGATTGGGCCCGCACTCCGGTCCCTATTCGTGCGGAGATCCTGGCCCGGGCCGGTCGCCTCCTCGAGGAGCGGAAGGAGGAGCTGGCCGAGCTGATGACTCGCGAAATGGGCAAGGTGCTCACCGAGGCTCGGGGCGATGTCCAGGAGGGCATCGACATGGCCAAGTACATGGCCGGTCAGGGCCGAAACCCGATCGGTGAGGTGGTACCCAGCGAACTGCGCCAGAAGCGCGCCTTTGCGGAGCGCGTCCCGATCGGCGTGGTGGGCTGCATTACTCCCTGGAACTTCCCCATGGCGATCCCGTGCTGGAAGCTGATGCCGGCTCTGCTGGCCGGCAACGCCGTGGTCTTCAAGCCTGCGGAGGACACGCCGCTAGTCGCCATCAAGCTGGCTGAGGTGCTCATCGAGGCGGGGCTCCCCAAGGGAGTTCTCGGTCTGGTCACCGGCTTTGGCGAGGAGGCGGGAGCCGCCCTGGTGGCGCATCCAGCGGTCCGGGCCATCTCCTTCACCGGCTCGGTGACGGTCGGCCAGGAGATCGCCGCTTCGTGCGGTCGGATGGGCAAACGGGTCTCCCTGGAGCTGGGGGGCAAGAACGCCATGCTGGTTAGTGCGGACGCCGACTTGGAGCTGGCTCTGGAGGGAGCCGTCTGGGGCGCCTTCGGCACCACCGGCCAGCGCTGCACGGCCACCTCCCGCCTGATCGTCCAGGAGAAGGTTCTGAAATCGTTCACTGAGAAGCTCGTCCGCCGGGTCGGCAAGCTGCGCCTCGGTGACGGGCTCGACCCCAGGACCGACGTCGGCCCAGTGATCAATGAGGCGCAGCTAAGGCGGATCCATGGCTACACGCAGATCGGCCAGCAGGAGTCCGCCCGGCTGCTCGCCGGGGGGAAGGTGGCCACCGGCGGGGCCCTCGCCGAGGGCAACTTCTATGAGCCGACCATCTTCGCGGACGTCAGCGCTCAGATGCGAATCGCCCAGGAAGAGATCTTCGGCCCCACTGCGGTGATCATTCCCGCCGCTGATCTGGAGGAGGCGATCAAGATCGCCAACGGCACCGCCTACGGTCTCTCGGTGGCGATCTACACCAAGGACATTGACCAGGCCCTGCAAGCGGTAGATCGCCTAGAGGCGGGCATTGTCTACGTCAACGCGCCAACGATCGGGGCTGAGATTCAACTCCCCTTCGGCGGCGTCAAGTCGACCGGCAACGGCCACCGAGCGGCCGGCACCACCGCGCTCGACGAATTCACGGAGTGGAAGACCGTCTACATCGACTACTCGGGTCACTTGCAGCGGGCGCAGATCGACACCGACGCCGGCTGATCGGGCAGAGCTTTGCTCGACCTCAGCCTCGGCGAAGAACTGGACCAGTTCGAGGCGATGATTCGCGAGTTCGCGGGGCGCGAGCTGGCCCCCGAGGTGCCCCGGCGCGACCGGGACTCCGACCCTGACCCGGAGCTGTTCGCCAAGCTGGCCAGCGTGGGGATCCCCGGGGTGGTGACCCCCAGGCGCTACGGCGGGGCCGGGTTGGACTGGATCGCCCTTGGCCTCGCCTGCGAGGAGTTGGAGTACGTCGATGCCTCCTGCCGCACCGCGCTCTCCGTCCACGCCGGCCTCTGCATGACCGGGATCTACCAGTGGGGCACCGAGGAGCAGCGCCAGCGGCTGCTCCGACCGCTAGCCGAGGGACGCCGCCAGGGCTGCTTCGCGCTCACCGAGCCGGACGCCGGCAGTGACGTGAGAGCCCTCCGCACCCGTGCCATTAAGGAAGGAGACGGGTATCGGATCCGGGGTCAAAAGGTGTGGATCTCGATGGGCGATTACGCCGACATCCTGCTGGTCTTTGCGACCGTTGATCCCGCCGCCGGGCCCGCCGGGATCACCGCCTTCGCCCTCGATCGCGAGCTCGCCGGGGAGGGGCTCCGCACCGAGCCGATCCACGACAAGTACGGTCTGCGGGCGAGCGACACCGCAGTTGTCTACCTGGACGATGCCATCGTCCCCGAAGCCAACCGGATCGGCGACGAGGGCGACGGCTTCAAGGTGGCCATGAGCTGCCTGGACAGCGGCCGCTACTGTGTCGCCAGCGGGGCGGCCGGGACGATCCGCGCCTGCCTGGACATGAGCGTCAGGTACGCCCGGTCCCGGATGGTGCAGGGGCAGGAAATCGGCCGGCTGCAGTTGGTCCAGCAGATGATCGCGGGTATGCAGCGGGACTACGACATCGGCCGGCTGCTATGGATGCGCGCCGGCTGGCTGAAGAATCGGGGCCAGCGCAGCTCGCGGGAGTCGGCCCTGGCTAAATGGGTGAACTCCGAACGTGCCCACCAGACCGCCGACGACGCCCTGCAGGTGCACGGCGCCACAGGCTTCAGCGAGGACTGCCCGGCGGCCCGCTACCTGCGGAACAGCCGGGCCACCCTCATCTACGAAGGTACCCGAGAGGTCCAGACCCAACTGGCCGCGGAATATGCGCTCGGTTATCGTCAGGACCGCCCCCCGGCTCATCCGCTGCCGGCCTGGCCCGACGAGGGTGAGACGCTGGCGCCCGCTGAGAGGCCAGCGCCCTGACCACCGGCTCGGAGTCGATTCAAC
>PKXR01000119.1 GCA_003133485.1 Candidatus Dormiibacterota bacterium | reverse complement strand
CCCGCCTCTAGAGAACGGAGAACGGCCGCAGCGGGTGGCGAGATGGACGCGGCCCACAACTGAAATCCCTGGTTGAGTACCTCGAGCTCACGGATCCGAGGGATGGTCTGGTCGAGGGCTTGCTGAACTTCAACCGGGAGGGGGTCCAGCTTCAGGCCCTGGAGCCAGTGCTGGGCCACCTGATGCGATGGAGCTGACCCAGGCGAAGGCGGAGACGGCAGTGCCAGGATCGCTATTGCCAAGCCACGCACCCGACTGAACAGCTCCAAGTACCCATCGGCGTGGGCGACCTGTTCCAGCAGTTCGGTCACGGCGGGGGGCAGCAGCATCCGACCGAAGATCGACGGCACCGGCAGACCCCAGCCCCCACCCAGGATCTCCTGGTAGATCTGGGCCGCCTCCTCGGAGAGCGGCTTGCTGAGCCGGCCAAAGATTCCGAGGCTGTCCCGCGCAGTGGAATTGGCCGAGGCGAGCAGAGTGGCGACTGACTCTGCGCTGGCATCCTCTGATTCCAGGGCGACATCTATCGCTGCCAAGAGCCGCGCTAGACGATCCCGTTCCGCTTGAAGGGTCGAGCGGTGTCGCTGCAGCGCCTCTCGCAGGGAGTCGTCTCGAACCTCTCCCGGGAGCGAGTTCCGAATGTCGCTCAGGCCCATGCCCAAGCTGCGGAGGAGGTCAATCTGCAAGAGACGGACTAGGTCGTCAGCACTAAAGTAGCGGTAGCCGCTCTGGCTGCGCGCGGGCTGGAGGAGGCCCTGGCTTTGGTAGTGGCGGATCCTCCCGGGGCTCACGCCGGTGAGCGTCGCGGCCTCACCGATCTTGAGAAGGCCTCCGTCGGAGCTGCTCGGTGGTCGGGGTAGGGCCATCGTTTGACTCTCCAATCGTTGTAAGGTTTAGAGTCCTAAACGATATCTGAGGAACCGGCGGCACTTGTAGAGGTAGGGCATGTCCATTCCGATGCGTCAGAAGGTGAGAGTCGGTGCCTATCTGATGTCCCAGCGCCTGCACCACATCGACAAGTTCCCCTTGGTGCTGCAGCTGGAGCCGCTCTATCAGTGCAATCTGGAGTGTGCCGGTTGCGGCAAGATCCAGCACCCCGACGACATCCTGCGGCGGCGGCTGTCGGTGCAGCAGTGCATCGACGCCATCGAGGAGTGTGGTGCGCCGGTTGTCTCCATCGCTGGGGGCGAGCCGCTGGTGCACAAGGAGATAGATCAGATCGTTGGAGCGCTGTTGGAGCGCAAGAAGTTCGTCTACCTCTGCACCAACGCCATCCTGATGGATCGCAAGATCGACCAATTCAAGCCTCATCCGTACTTCGCCTGGTCGATTCACATGGACGGGCTCAAGAAGCGTCATGACGAGTCGGTGTGCCGCGACGGGGTGTTCGACAAGGCGGTGGCGGCCATTAAGGAGGCCAAGAGTCGGGGCTTCCGGGTGACCACCAACACCACCTTCTTCACCCAGGACGACGCCACCTCGGTGCGCGACGTGCTGGACTTCCTCAATGACGACCTCAAGGTCGACAACATGCAGATCTCACCGGCCTACGCCTACGAGAAGGCCCCNNCTGGACTTCCTGGAGGGCAAGGTCGACTTCTCCTGCACCGCCTGGGGCATTCCCTGCTACTCGATCTTTGGCTGGCAGCGTCCCTGCTATCTGCTCTCAGATGGGTACGTCGGGTCGTACAAGGAGCTGTTGGAGACCACCGATTGGGATAGCTACGGTCGAGGACGTAACCCCAAGTGCGCCAACTGCATGGCTCACTGCGGGTATGAGCCCACCGCCGTGACGAACACCATGGGGTCGTTGCGCGAGTCCTTGCGCGCCGCGGTAGCCCACTAGCCGACCTGGGACCGTCGCGTTTTCCTCACTCCCGGCCCGGCGGAGGGTCGGAGCGGCCGAGGACTAGGATGGGGCCAATGACCGCCACCCTTGATCTGCTTGGGCGCCCGCTGGGTGATCTCCGCGTCTCGGTCACCGATCGGTGCAACTTTCGCTGTCGTTACTGCATGCCGAAGGAGACCTTCGGGCCCGGCTTTCGGTTTTTGCCTCGGTCGGAGATCCTGACCTTCGAGGAGATAACCAGGGTTGTCGAGGCGGCCACTACGTTAGGAGTGACCAAGATTCGGCTCACCGGCGGTGAACCCCTGCTTCGCCGCGATCTGCCGACTTTGGTCGAGATGCTGGCCGCTCTACCCGGGGTCACCGATCTTGCTATGACCACCAACGGTGCCCTGCTGGCAGGCTCGGCCAAGCGGCTGGCGGCGGCCGGCCTGCAGCGGGTCACGGTGAGTCTGGACTCAGTGGACCCCCACATTTTTAGCCTGATGAATGGGGTGGATCAGCCGATTGAGCCGGTGCTCGAGGGCATCCGGGCTGCCGCCGAGGCGGGGCTAGGGCCGGTCAAGCTGAACGCTGTAATCCGCCGCGGGCTGAACGAAAGAGGGATCCTGGAGCTGGCCCAATTCGCCCGGGAGAATGGCTACGTGCTTCGGCTGATTGAGTACATGGACGTGGGGGAGAGTCACGGCTGGAGGATGGAGGAGGTGGTCCCCAGCGCCGAGGTGCTGGCGCTGATTGGAGCCCGGTGGCCGCTGGAGCCCGAGGAAGCCCGGAGTCCATCGGATGTGGCCCAGGCCCATAGATACCGAGATGGCGGAGGCGAGATCGGTGTGATCAGCTCGGTGACCGAGCCGTTCTGTGGCGCCTGCTCCCGGCTGCGGCTGACAGCGGACGGCAAACTCCACACCTGTCTCTTTGCCCGCCTGGGACACGATCTCCGTCCTCTGCTGCGCGCGGGCGAAGACCGGCAGACCCTGATCGAAGAGCTACGAGCGATCTGGGGCATCCGGGCTGACCGCTACTCGGAGCTGCGCTCGAGCCAGACAGCGAAGCACGCAGAGGTCGGCAAGCCGGAGATGTCCTACCTCGGGGGCTGAGAAGCCCTCGGCAGTGCTCTCTTCTCGACTCGGTGGTTGGCTCCGCTAGAGTCCCAATCCATGCACTGGTTGGTTACCGAGGAGGGCCTGGAGGAGGCCTGCGACCTAGCCCGGCTGAAGAAGGCTCTGAGCGCCAAGCGGGGCCCCCTCTGGCTGGACATCCACGCTCCCAAAGACGCCGATTTTGAGCTCTTGTCGTCAGGGTTCGGCATCCACCAGCTCACCATCGAAGACATCCAGCACGGGGGTCAGCGTCCCAAGTGGGAGGAATACCCGGGTTACGTCTTCCTGGTTCTGATCGCGGTGGAGTGGCTGCACCAGCAGGTGGTGCTCCGTGAGCAGTTCCTCTGCATCTCACCCGCTTGGATCGTGAGCATTCACCAAGACGCCAATCCGTCCCTCGCTGAGGTGCGGCGGCGGCTGGGCGTTGACGCGACACTAACCCAGGGCAAAACCACGTTCCTCACATATCTGGTGACCAACGCCATTGTGGATTCCGCCTTCCCAGCTCTGGAGGCCATCGACGAGGAGGTCGATGCACTAGAGGACCGGTTGGTGACCACCGCGAATCAGGCGGACCTGGCCCAGATCACGGACCTGAAGCACACGGTCACCGATCTCCGGCGGATCCTGGGCGCGCAGCGCGATTCCTTTCAGCAGCTGGTCACGCAGTCTCTCAACCCGACCGATTCGGACGCCGCGCTTTACTTCCGCGACGTCTACGACCACCTGGTGCGCCAGTACGAGACGGTCGACTCGCTCCGGGACCTGCTCTCGGGCGCCATGGACACCTACTTGTCGACGGTCTCCAACCGACTGAACGGCACCATGAAGACCTTGACGGTGATGGCCAGCCTGTTCCTGCCGCTCACCTTCCTGACCGGGTTCTTTGGAATGAACTTCGGGTATCTCACCCAGGTGGTTCAGCCATCCGGAGCCGCGTTTGCAGGGGGGATCGTGCTCATGGTCGGATCGCTGGTGATCCAGCTCTATCTGTTCCGCCGTCGGCTCTGGATCTAGCTTGGTCGCCGACTGGAATACCGATTAGGGTCGCGCATCGCTGATCTCAGTCGTTCGGCGAGCGCTTCCGGATCGTCGGATCCGATGACCAGCTGCTGGTAGGTCTGGCCCTCCAAGCGCACCACGACACCTCGGCTGGCATGGTGCTCGACGGCAAAGGTCTTCCCGTCGGAGCTGATCCAGGTCCCGACCGCGGCCCTTCCGGGGATGCCGGTGCCCGGCATTTTGAGACCGTGGATCAGGTCGAGGGGCCGGTCGACCACCTCGACGTCGCGCACTGCGGACAGGGGAACTCGGATGTCGCCATGGACCCCCTCCACTTTCTCGAGTCCGGTGAGCACCAGTACGAGTCCGCCGTCGTCGACTCGAATGTCAGCCATAGTTCGAAGTTCACCTCCAAGTGTGGAACCGTGCGCGCTGAAGCATAGAGCCGACGTTGGGTCAGTCAGCGGCGGCCAGAGTGAGCTGGTGGCCGTCCGGGCCCCGGATCGAGCGGGAGGCTAAACTCGGCTGATTGGTGGCCGGCGAGGCTGAGTGACGGCGAGGAGATGGGCACGCAAGAGCAGGTGGTGGGTCGTTCGGCGGACGGGCGATGCGTCGGAGCTTGGCTGGGGCGGGACCTGGCCCGGAATCGTTCGTTCCGCACTCACCGCGAACCTCTCTCCTAGCCATGCACAGAACAGGAGCGATGGTGGTCCTGGTCTCCCTGGCAGTGGCCGGGTGCGCCAATGTCAATCCGCGGGTCCCGATCCGAATTCAGTCGTCGAACGGGCGGTTTTTGGTCTCTTTCACGAGACAGGTGGTCAATGAGGCCGCCAACCACAATGTCGACCTGACGCGCCTTACCCAGGAGGACCTGGCGCAGATTGACACACTGCTGCCGGGGCCGAAGATGACGGTCACCGTCACGGTCGGAGATCCGGACCAGATCATCGCCGCCGTCGGGGCCACCGGATTCACCGATCCCGAAACCGGGGCCGTCACCATCGGGCTGTATCCCAGCTGGTTGGAAGAGCCATTCGACGTCAGTCGGGGTCTGGCCCGCACTCTGGCTCGCGAAGTCGACCGGAGCGTTCGGATCACGTCTGGAGCGGGTGTGGGGGGAACACTGCTCGATCAGGTGATCGCAGACGGGGTCGCTACCGCCTTCGGCGAATCCGCCTTCCCGGGTCCTCCCGACCCGTGGGTGGGTGCGCTCACCGCTAAGCAAGAGTGCCAGCAATGGGGCCATCTCAAGCCGCTCTTAGAAACCGTGGGCATCCACGGGGAGGTCCTGACCGGGGGGAGTGTGAGCTCGGTGATCTTTGGCGAGTCCAGCATGCCCCTACTGACGGGCCGGGCCATCGGCTACCACATAGTCGCCGACTACCTGGCGCGCACCGGAAAGACCAGCTGGGCCGTCCTGGCGGCCGCTCCGGCCGAGAAGATCTACCAAGCGAGCGACTATGCCCCCTGCCAGGCGGGGTGACGTTGACGTCTAGGGCTCCGGGTGACTGAGCCTGCCGCCTAACCCGGCTGCAGTTCGCTAGGGCGAGGTCGCTGCCGTCCCCGCCGGCGGTGCTGCTGGGGTTCTGGTCAAGTCCCGTGCGGATGGGCGATGAAGCTGTAGACGGCGCCAGTCAAACAGATGAGCACCACCTCCCTCAGGAATCAGAGGTAAAGGCCCGACATCTCGAAGGACACCAGGCCAGTGGGGGGGGGAGGCGCTGTGTCGCGACGACAACCGGAGGGTCGAATCAGTCGGCTGGGCTCAGCCGCACGACCGGAATCTCGCGATCGGTCTTCTTCTGGTACCCCCCGTATCGGGGCGAGATTGTGGCGACACGGCGGAGGGCCTCCTCCCTCGAGGCGCCACGCAGCGACGCACCCTTTACGCGCATCTGGCGGGGGCCTACCTCAACCCAGATCTGGTCCGGGTGCTTGGCCATGTTCAGGAACCATGCCGGGTGTTGAGCTCCGCCCCCGGCAGAGGCAACCACGAGCCACGCGTTCTCGCCATCGGGGAAGCCGGCCAGGGGCACGGTGCGTCGCTGGCCCGACTTGGCACCAACCGTGGTCAGCAGGAGGGCCGGGAAGTCCATCATGCGCGGCTGCTCCGGTCCCTTGCTGCGCCGGTACCTAGCTATCTGCAGCCTCATTAGTGGGGCGAGGAACCGATTTAGCAGACGCGGCATGGTGGACCCTCGAGAGCCTCGTGGGGGAATCTCAATGCCCATTCGGTGGAGTCCTCCTGTGGCGTCCGAGCATCAACTGGTGGCGGGCGCTCTCACCGCGGGTTGGCCGGGCGAGTTATTGCTGACTTTGCGCCGATTGTTGCGTTGGCGCGGGATCGATCGCTAAGCTCACCGCCTCGAGGTCGGAAGCCCAGGTTAGCGAGGAGGTGAGCCAGATGCAGCAGCAAGTCCCCGTGGCTCTCTTCGCGGACTGTCCCATATTTGTTTCCTGGGTGCCCGACCCTCGCTGATCCAGAGACCAACTCTGCGGGCACCTCCACACCGGAGGCGACCGCTTGACCGCATCTTCGTCGCTAGATCTAGACTCGTTGATTCCCCTGGGCTGGGACCAAGCTCTCGAGGAGGCTTATTCGGAAATGGGGCCAGAGCGGGGGAGGCCCGCCCGGGTGTCCCGCGTCGACCGGGGCCGATGCACCGTCCTGGGGCCCGATCCGGCACGAACCAACTCGCTCCATCAGCCCATCGCGACCGGAGACTGGGTCGTCGTCAGTCCCGGGCAGCAGCCCGGAGACCACGAGCAGATAGCGGCGGTGCTCCCGCGTCGAACGGCGTTCGTCCGCGATCGGAGTGGGAGTGAGACAGCAGCCCAGGTGATCGCGGCCAATGTCGACCTAGTCTTCCTGCTCTGCGGTTTAGATGTGGATCAGAGCTCCGCCCGACTAGAGCGCTACCTGGCGCTCACCTGGCAGAGCGGCGCGGTCCCGATCGTAGTTCTGACCAAGTCGGACACCCGTCAGGCGAGCGAGGTGTCCGAGGCGCTCCAGTGGGCCCAGTCCATTGCCATTGGTGTCGATGTGAGGGCGGTCAGTGCTACGACCGGGGATGGCGTCCCGGAGCTGGCGGCCACCCATCTGGCCCCAGGGCGGACCGTGGCCCTTCTCGGCCCCTCCGGTGTGGGCAAGTCATCTCTGGTAAACGCCCTCGCTGGTCGCGAGCTGATGCCCACGGCCGACACTCGACGCGACGGCAAGGGGCGGCACACCACCACCCACGGTCAGCTTCTGGTGGTACCGGGCTGGGGGGTGCTTCTAGACACCCCAGGGATGCGCGGATTGGGGCTCTGGGATGCGGCGGAGGGGCTGGCTCAGACCTTCGTTGACCTAGAAGAGCTGTCCAGCCACTGCCGGTTCTCCGACTGCCACCACGGCAATGAGCCGGGGTGCGCCGTGACGGCGGCGATCACCGAGGGGAGCCTCGAGCCAGAGAGGCTCGAGAGTTGGCGCAAACTGCAGCGGGAGTTGAAGTCGCTGGCTGCCCGGCGGGGCGATCTGCAGATGCGCCAGGAGGCCCAGCGGCGTTGGAAGGCACTAAGCCGGGAGGCGCGCCGCCACCCCCAGTAGCTAAGATCAGGCGGTCTTTGGCTCAGCGGTCCAGTGCCTGGTCGAGGTCGGCAATGAGGTCGTCGGCCAGCTCCAGGCCGACTGAGAGCCGCACCAAGCGGGGGTCGACCGCCAGCGGCGAATTCGCAGCTGAGGCGTGGGTCATCCGGGCGGGGTGCTCGATCAGCGATTCGACCGCTCCCAGCGACTCCGCCAGAGTGAAAAGCCTAGTCAAGCTGACCATCTCGACTGCCGCCGCCTCGCCTCCCGCATGGAGGAACGAGACCATCCCACCGTAGTCCCTCATCTGGCGGCTGGCGACCCCGTGTCCGGGATGCTCCGCCAGGCCTGGGTAAAGAACCCGGGTGACCCTTGGGTGCTGCTGCAGAAACCGGGCTACGGTGGCAGCGTTCCGGCAGTGGCGGTCCATGCGGACCGCCAACGTCTTGACACCGCGCTGGACCAGGTAGCAGTCGAGGGGGCTCGGCACGGCGCCGGTCGCATTTTGTAAGAAGGCGATGCGTTCCGCCAGCGCCGGGTCGCTGACTGCCACAAATCCACCCACCACGTCCGAGTGACCTCCCAAGTACTTGGTGGTGGAATGCACCACCAAGTCCGCGCCCAGGGCCAGAGGGTTCTGGAGGTATGGGGTGGCGAAGGTGTTGTCGATCACGAGGCGAGCCCCTCGGGCATGGGCGACGTCGGCCACCGCCTGGATGTCGACGACCGCGAGCAGTGGGTTGCTGGGGGTCTCCACCCAGACCACCGCAGTGTTCTCGCGCCAGGCCGTCTCCAGGGCTNNAGTCGGCGGCATCCGCGACGCTATAGGCGACGCCGGCCGGGGCATACACGCGGTCGACCAGCCGAAATGTGCCCCCATATGCGTCGGTGTTGAGGATTAGGTGGGCATTGGCACTGACCATCGCCCGCAGCACCGCGTCCTCGGCGGAGAGCCCGCTGGCGAAGGCGAATCCGAACTGGGCCCCCTCCAGATTGGCTAGCTGCGCCTCCAGGCTCTGGCGGGAGGGGTTCCCTGAGCGCGAGTAGTCAAACCCCTGGTGGTGCCCCACGGAGGACTGCCGGTAAGTGGTGGAGAGATGGATCGGCGGCACGACCGAGCCGGTCGTCTGGTCGGGATCCTGGCCGGCGTGGATCGCCCGAGTCTCGAATCCGGGCTCCTGAGAGGTCACCTGGTGGGACGGCCGAGCATCGCGCCTAGAACGTCTGACCTGGTGATGATGCCGACCGGGTGCCCGTCGTCCAGGACCAAGACCGCGCCGCTGCGTTCCATACGGGCCACCGCTAACTCCAAAGCAGCGCCGCTACCGACCGTGGGAAGAGGTGGTCCCATCACCTCTCCCACAGGCCTGGACAGCATCGAGGGATCGTGGAAGGCCGCTTCCAGAAGCTCGCGGTCCTGGACTGCGCCGAGCACCTCGGCGGCGTTGAACCTTGTGGTCTCTGGGCCAAGCCTCACGGGCATCAACGGCTTCATTGCGCAGGCCTACCTCGACGTCCTGGGCCGGCCGGTCGATCCCAGNNCCGACTGCACCGACTCGTCGGGATGGACGTGCACCAGCGACGGCAACTGCCTCCCCTTGGCGGCGAGGACATCCGCCACACTCTGTCCGCCCGCCCGCAGGAAGCCGAAGTCGGCCATCCA
>PKXR01000050.1 GCA_003133485.1 Candidatus Dormiibacterota bacterium | reverse complement strand
GTGACCTTGCCCCTCAGGCTGGCCTCGTCGAAGCGCCCTTCGCCGGTGATGACCAGCTCCGTCCCGTCGAGTGCCTCGTCGAGCCCCACCCAGGAGGCCACTAACGAGACCCCGGACTCCAGGTGAGCGCCACCGAAGGCGGCCAGCCCGAAGGCGGTCCCACCGGCTGCGCCCATTCCCGGTTGCGAACCGTTTGGCGGAAGGTGGAGATCACGCTCCACGATCTGGGCCAATCGGGCGAGACCCCGCTCCAGGAGTTGAACGGTCTTTTGGTCAGCCCCCTTCTGGGGTGCGAAAGTAGCGGCCGCGCCAAGCGGTCCGAGGAGTGGGCTGTCGACGTCACAGGCGGCCACCAGATTCGAATCGCGGAGCAGAGAGGAAGCGTCCGCGACCTCGATGCGGTCCAGATCGATCAGCCCACTCCCGCCGGACCTAATCGGCGCGCCGTTCCGGTCCAGCAATTGGAAGCCGAGGGCCTGAGCCAGCCCTGCGCCGCCGTCCGTGGAGGCGCTGCCGCCCAAGCCGACCAGCACCCGGTTCGCCCGCTGCGACAGCGCGGCGAGGATCAGCTCCCCCAGGCCCCTCGTGCTGGCTCGACCGGCGGAGTGGGGACTGGGGTGCTTCACCAGGCTCAGTCCGCAGGATCCGGCCAGCTCGACCACGGCGGTGCGGCCGGCTCCTCCGCCGGGCCAGCCCACCCTGGCCCAGACCGGTTCCAAAAGTGGCCCTGGCACCTGGCATCTGAACTGGTCGCTGCCCGGCAGAGCGATCAGGGCGTCGAGGAAGCCGTCTCCGCCGTCCGCCATGGGCACGGCCCGGCAGATGATTCCCGGCCAAGCCTGGACCACTCCCTGGCTGATGGCGCGGGCGGCGTCGGGCGCGGTCATCGTCCCCTTGAACGCGTTCGGCGCGATCACCACTCGACCTGGGGGAGTTGCCTTGGTAGCCTCGCGCACCCTCTAGGTGTAACCGATGCCACTCAACGCGCGTACCCTCACGGAAGGCGCATTGCCTCCAGATAGGAGCGTGTACCATTGGCGCCTCGATCCAACTTCAGAGTCCTGCGTAGACCATGTCACGACTAAGAGCCCTCCCGGGCCGCATGCTCGCGGGTCGGGTCCGCCGCATTTTCGGCCGGATCGGGCGCTGGCACCGCCTCAGCATTCGGCGCCGAATCCTGGTCGCGATGCTGGCTGTCTCCGTGATCCCTCTCGCCATCTTCAGTCTGGCCGGAATGGCGGCGCTCTCCGGGCTCAACAGTGGAGCTCTGAAGTCCGCCAACACTGAACTGGAGGCCAGCCAGGACGCCCACCTCCAGGATCTGGTTCAAAGCAAGGCGCAGGTCATCAACAACGAGCTGGAATCGGTCCAGGACGAAGTTGAGCTGGTCAGTCAGTCGGCCGAGGAGCGACTGGCGCAAATCCCCACTCAAACGTCCGGCAGTTCAGAATCGGACGCCGCCCAATCCAGCGCCGAGAAACTGGCGTTGCAGTCGCTGAGCAGCCAGCTGACACTGGTCTACCAACTGCACCCGGAAGTGGCGGATGTCTGGGTGCAACTGCCCGAAAGCGGTCTGATCGCGGCCTCGCCAGCCTCGACGGTCCCGGGCGCCCAGGCCGCAACCCTGAGCGAACTCTCACCGCCGCCGATTGAGTACCAGGCAGCGCTGACGCGCGAGGCATCCGATCTCAACAGCCCTCACTGGCGCGCCCTGGTGCCGGACTCCGCCCAGTCGGTGGTATGGACTCCCGTCTACAACAACCCCGCCACCGGGGGACCTACCGTGACGGTGGCGACCGAGCCCGTCTCCGCCAACGGAATCGAGTTCCGGGTCGGGGCCAACATCACGGTCAAGAATCTGGTGTCCACTTTCCTCACGGGATCGCCGGGGCACGCCGAGGGGGGCTACGGGTTCCTGGTGAGTAGCGATGGGGCGTTGCTCAGCTACTCTCCCGGCGGCGCCGCTGACCTTGGGCTGCGCCCCAAGCAGACCCGGGCGGCCGCGGTCAACCTGGTCTCCCAGAAGAGCCCGTGGTTTGCGGTCGGGAGCAGCATGCGCATCGGGCGGGCCGGTCACCAGACCATCAACCTGGATGGGGAGCCGGTGGCGGTCTTCTATAGCCCCCTCCCGGCCAGTCAGTGGAGCTTAGGAGTAGGCATCCCGGTCTCCGGCATCGACGGGAGCGTCGTGGGGTTCTCGCAGACGATCACCCGCGGGCTGGTGGGAGTAACCGCCCTCCTTCTCCCCTTCCTGGTGATCCTGGCGGTGCTGGCTGCCGTCATGACAAACATCCTTAGCCGCAATCTGCTCCACCCCCTGTCCAACCTCACCGCGGCGTCGCGGCGCATCGCCGGCGGAGACCTGAACCCCCCGGTGGTCGGGGGTCCGGGCCCCGCCGATGAAATCGGGACTTTGGAGATGGCTCTGGAGGGGATGCGCCGACGGCTCTCCGGACAGCACCAGATGATCGAGACAGCTCAGCGGCATCTGGAGCAGAGGGTCGAGGAGCGCACCACCGAGCTGCGCAAGCGGAACGACGAGCTGGCCACGTTGAACTCAGTTAGCGCTGACATGAGCCGCTCCCTGGTTCTCACCGACGTCGCTACCGGAGCCGCCGCCCAGCTTCGTCGACTTTGGCAGCTGAGCGATGTGTCGGTCTATCTCCTGGACGCGACTGCTCCCGACGGAATCCGGCTGGTCGGTCGCTCTTGTGAGGCCACTACCAGGGGGGCCACGGGCGCCGAGCTGAGAGCGGCCGTGGCCCAGTGTGACCAGTCCCCCACCTCTCCGGTTCAGGTCGACGATCTGGTGGTGGTGCCCCTGCAGGTGAGCCTGGCTGGAGTCGGCTACCTGGTTATCCGTCAGGAACAGGTGGCGGGGCAGCGTCAGATCGAGATGCTGGAGGTGGTCGGTGGCCAGCTGGCGCTGGCACTGCGGAACGCCCAGCTCTTCGCCGACACCCGCGAGATGGCCACCCTCAATGAGCGCAACCGGATCGCCCGGGAGATCCACGACACCCTGGCCCAGGGGCTGACCGGAATCCTGGTCCAATTGCAGGCTGCGGACGGGTGGCTGGAACGTGAGCCGAGCCGGGCCCGCCGAGCCGTCGACCATGCCATCGACCTGGCTCGCTCCAGCCTCCAGGAGGCCCGCCGATCGGTGTGGGACCTGCGACCCAAGGCGCTGCAGCAGACCGATCTCGCCGCCGCGATCCGGGAGGAACTGGCCCGAGCCCAAGCCCACAGCCGGGTAGGCACCTCCATCAACGTTCACAGCCTCGTCGACATCCAGCTCTCGGCCGAGGTCGAAGTGGCAGCCTTCCGCATTGCTCAGGAGGCGATCGCCAACGCGCTCCACCACGGCCGGCCCTCGGAGATCGCGGTCGAGATGAGCCAGGAAGGGCAGACCTTGTGTCTGCAGGTCTCGGACGACGGTGGCGGCTTCGATCCTGCGGCCCCCCGGCGGAGGGGCGCCTTCGGGATCACCTCGATGCGAGAGCGAGCTGTGGCTTGCGGCGGTGAGCTGCAGGTGATCAGCCGAGCCGGCGGAGGTACCAGGGTCGTGCTGCGGGTCCCGTGCCGGGTGCCGGTCGCCAATGGGGTGCCCAGCTGATCCGCGTGTTGGTGGCCGACGACCACCCCGTGGTCCGAGAGGGAATCGTCGCGATGCTGGAGGTCGAGCCCGATCTGGAGGTGGTGGCCGAAGCAGCCGACGGCCTTGAAGCGGTGGAGCGGGCGCTGGCCACGGCGCCCGACGTGGTACTGCTGGACGTGCAGATGCCCGGTCTTGACGGTATTGAAGCCCTGAAGCAGCTGCGCGAAGCCCTGCCGGCGACCAAGGTGCTGATGCTCACCACATTTGGCCACGAGAACTACCTGATTTTGAGCTCGCGGGCCGGGGCTAGTGGATTCCTTCTCAAGGACGTCAGCCGGGTGGAGCTGGCCGGCGCCATTCGTCGGGTTGCGGGGGGAGAGTCGCTGATCGGGGTGGGGCCGGAGGCGCAGTCCGAGGCCAAGCTGATCAGCGCCCGCGAACTGGAGGTGCTGGAATGTATGGCCCGGGGGCTCTCCAACCGGGAGATCTCCGAGGCCCTCAGCATCAGCGAGAACACCGTCAAGACCCACGTCGGCCACCTGCTGGGCAAGCTGGGGGCCGCAGACCGGGCGGGAGCGGTGTTGCGGGGCTGGCGAACGGGTTTGATCTCAGGAACTGTCACCGACGCCGACAGCAATCACCCCAGCGGGTGATGACAGATACCGGGGCCAACGTCTAAGATGCAAACAAGCGTGCGGACGACCGCGTATTTTAACTCGCGCGCCCGATTTCGGATCATGGCATTGGAGGGATAAGACACTCGTGATAAAGCATTCCAAGCTCCCGCTCTGGCGAGCGGCGGGCCTCGCCGCACTGGTTGCCCTGGCAGCCGGCACCCTGGGATCAGGGGCACTTACCGCCAGCGCAGCTAGTTCATCTTCGAACAAGGTGATCACCTGGGCTGAAGGGGTCAGCGCCATCCCTGACTTCATCTCTCCACTGGCAAGCCTCGACTACTTCAGCACCGTCAACCTTGACTACTTCTCATTCCTGACCTATCGGCCGCTGTACTGGTTCGGCACCAGCGGGTCGCCGACTCTCAATACCAGCTTGAGCATGGCTGCTCCTCCGATCTACTCCAACAACAACCACACCGTGGTCTTGAACATGAAGCACTGGATGTGGTCGGACGGAACCCCAGTCACGGCCCGAGACGTCATCTTCTGGATGAATCTCCTGGAGGCCTCGGTGAGCCCGGCGGCTGCCAACATCGGCAGTACCCAAAGCCCTGGTCCCGGGTGGGGCAGCGCCGCCCCCGGACTGTTCCCGCTCAACATCAGCAGCTACACGGCCACGGGAACCTACCAGGTGACCATGCAGATCACCGGTACGTACGACCCAACCTGGTTCACCTACAACGAGCTAGCTCAGATCACGGCGATCCCCCAGCAGCTCTGGGACAAGACCTCTGCTACCGTGCCCGACGGGAACTACGACGAGACTGTCCCCGGGACGGCCACCACTGGCGCCCTCGCGGTAGCCCAGTACGTCAATAGCGAGTCCCAGGACACCGCGACCTATGACACCAACCCGATGTGGCAGGTGGTCGACGGTCCCTACAAGCTGGCTCAGTACGAAAGCACCGGCTTTGTGAAGTTCGTGCCCAACACGGCTTTCTCCGGTCCCGACAAGGCGAAAGACACCTTCGAGGAGATTCCGTTCCTTAGCCCAGAAGCTGAATTCAATGAACTCAAGTCCGGTGGTCTGACTATCGGGTATTTGCCCACTGAGGACTATTCGCAACTGAAGACGCTTGAGCACAACGGGTTCAAGGCCAACTACTGGAACATCTACGGCATCGACTACATGTGGTACAACTACACCGGCCCGGCTGGGAAGCTGTTTAGTCAGCTGTATGTCCGTCAAGCGATTCAATCGCTGATCAACCAGCCGCAGATCATCAAAAATTACTACGTCGGTGGGGAAGGCACGCCGGAGAACGGCCCGGTGCCCGACTACCCATCCAACACCAAGGAAAACCCCTTCCTCAGTAAGGAGGAGTCTGGCCCCTTGGTCTACCCCTACGATCCCGCACATGCCGTTTCGCTGCTCACATCACACGGATGGAAAGTGCATCCGGGTGGAACGACTGTATGCGAGAAGGCCGGCACGGCCGCCGATGAGTGCGGGGCCGGAATCACCAAGGGGACGCCGCTGTCCTTCACCTTCCTCTACGCGATCAACGGCCCAGTCTTCACAGACGAGATGACCTCGGTCACCTCCAACTGGAAGAGGTATGCCGGAATGTCCGCCTCTATCAGGACCCCGAAGTCGTTCGACGACGTTATCGGCGACATGGGAACCACGACTTGGGACCTGGACTACTACGACAACGGCTGGGTCTATTCCCCCGACTACCTGCCCACCGGTGAAGACCTGTGGCTGCCAGGAGCGGGTTCAAACTCGGGCCATTACAGCAACGCGGAAGCGACCAAGCTGATCAAGCTGACCGATGAGGCTCCGACCACGACCAGCGAGATCGCAGCTATCAAAGAATACGAGAACTACTTCAGCACCGAGCTGCCGGTCCTCTGGATGCCAGAGCTCCCGCAGCAGCTGACGATTTACAACAGCAAGTTGAGCGGTCTCGTGCCCCAAGGCATCTTCGACGAGATCTATCCGCAGGACTACTCGGTCTCCTAAGCGACCTCCGACCAAGACTGACGCGGNNGCCCCGCTTATACTTTTGCCCTGACCGCTGTTCGAGTAGGGTGGTGAAGTGAGTTGATCGGATATCTGATCCGGAGGGTTCTCCAGTCCTTCATAGTGCTGATCGGCGTCACCATCATCACTTTCATCCTGCTCCATCTGCTCCCAGGCAACCCGGTGGCGGCGATTCTCGGCCCGCGGGCCACTGCCGCCGACGTGGCGGCGCTCACGAGGCAGCTAGGGCTCAACAAACCCCTGCCGGAGCAGTACCTACTCTGGCTGTGGAACTTGGCGCACTTCAACCTCGGGTACTCCTACAAGTTCACCGCTTCCGTTGATTCCCTGCTGGCTCAGCGTCTGCCCAACACGCTCCTGTTGGTAGGAACATCGACCGTTTTGGCGGTCGCGGTAGCTGTGCCGCTAGGCGTTCTGCAGTCCGTCCGGCGCAATAAGCCGGACGACTACGCCATGACCGGCCTCACCTTCGTGTTCTACTCAATGCCGACATTTTGGCTGGGAATCCTCCTGATAATCGCGTTCAGCGCGACGATCCACTGGTTTCCCGCGGAGGCCCCGCAGGCTCAAAGCAGTCTGTTCTCCCAGCTCAACGGTCTAGTCCTGCCAGTGGTCACCCTCGCCCTGGTTGAGATGGCGCTCTTCAGCCGATATATGCGCAGCGCCATGCTTGAGAACTTGGTGCAGGACTACGTTCGCACCGCCCGAGCCAAGGGAGTGTCCAACCGAGCCGTTCTGTTCCGGCATGTGCTACGCAATGCACTGTTACCGCTACTCACGCTGATTGGCCTCAGCATTCCGGGAATTGTCAGTGGTGCGGTCGTCGTCGAGACTGTATTCAACTATCCGGGGATGGGCTATCTCTTCTTTCTAGCCGCACAAGATGACGACTTTCCGGTTCTGTTGGGGGTGACGGTGGTGGTGGCCCTCGCCACGGTAATCGGATCGCTGGTGGCTGACATCCTCTACGCGGTCGCCGATCCGCGAATCAGGTACGTCTAGCTGGAGCCGGCCAGCGGCGCTACAGAGGGATGATGGGTTGAGTATCGGATTCGGAGCTGGGGTCGAAACGGTCGGTCCTGGCATAGAGATCACCACCCCGGAGGGCGGTGAAGGCTACCGGAGCGGAAGCATCTGGCGGATGATCCTCGCCGTCTTCCTCGAGAACAAGCTAGCGGTCGTCGGAATTGGCCTGATCATTTTCTTCATCCTGTTCTCCTTCCTGGGTCCGATCCTGTACCACACACAGCAGCTCTACGCCAACCCCAACATCAAAGACCAAGGCCCGAGCCTCCAACATATGCTCGGCACCGACGACGATGGTTTCGACAACCTCGGCCGACTGATGCTCGGCGGCCAGACCTCGCTCGAGGTGGGGTTGGCGGCGGCGATCCTGGCCGTCGGCGTGGGCGTGATCTGGGGCGCAGCGGCCGGACTAGCCGGCGGCATCATTGACGCGGTGATGATGAGGATAGTCGACTCGCTTTTGGCGATCCCCTTCCTGCTCCTCCTGATTCTCCTGGGTACGATCTTCACGGTCTCGGTGCCCGAGCTGGTCATCGCGATCGCCTTTGTCGCGTGGCTCGGACCTGCCCGTCTGGTGCGCGGAGAGACTCTGTCGCTAAGGGTTAGGGAGTACGTACAAGCCGTAAAGGTGATGGGGGGAAGCCAGCGCCGGGTGTTGCTGCGCCACATCATTCCCAACACGGTCGGGACCGTCGTGGTCAACGCTACCTTCCAGGTCGCAGATGCGATCATCGCGGTGGCGACCCTGAGCTTCCTCGGTTTCGGGATCGCACCGCCCGCCACTAACTGGGGTCTGCAGCTGGCCAACGGGACTGACTACATATACGCTGGCTACTGGTGGCTGATTTATCCGGCTGGGGTATGCATCGTGCTGACGGTGATGGCCTTCAACTTTGTGGGTGACGCCCTGCGCGATGCCCTTGAAGTGCGACTCCAGAAACGATAGCGGGCTTCCCCACGAGGCCCCCGCAGTCACCTGTTAGTAGATCAAGGGGTGCTGTGTCGGGAATCTTAGGCAGTCTGAGGCGACTGGAGCGGGAAGTGGCAGGCCGCGAGGTGATTTGGGCCGAAGAGACGCATCGGTGGCTCAGCCTCGCTGCAAAGCGCTTGGGCTCTCGGGCACCGGGTGCTGAATCGACAACCGGGCGGGGGATTTAGCGCGGACGGTAGCTCACCGCGAATGGGCGCGACATCTTTGGCCCGCTCCCGATTGGGGTCCGGCTCGGGAATGGCGCTGATCAACCCCTGGGTGTACGGGTGGGCTGGCCTCTCGTAGATTTCGTGGCTGGGCCCGATCTCGACTAGCTTCCCCAGATACATGACCCCAATTCGGTCCGAAAGGTACTTGACTACCGAAAGATCATGCGAAATCACCAAGTAAGTGAGCCCGTGGGTCTGCTGCAAACTGTTCATCAGATTGAGGATCTGGGAGCGAATCGAAACGTCGAGGGCCGACACCGGTTCGTCTGCCACGATCAACTTGGGATTGAGGCTGAGTGCCCAGGCCAGTCCGATGCGCTGGCGCTGGCCTCCGGAGAACTCATGAGGATAGAAATCGACCGCCTTGGGACTGAGTCCGACCTCGGACAGCAGTTGTCGGACTCGGGCTGAACGCTCGTCCTTGGTGCCGATCTTCTGGACATTGAGCGGCTCTTTGACGATCGTCCCGACCCGCATCCGAGGATCGAGGGAGGCGTAGGGGTCTTGGAAGACCAGCTGCAGGTCACGCCGCTGCCGACGTCTCTCCGAACCACTTAGACGGGCGATATCACGACCTTCGAACAGGATCTCACCGGAGGTTGGCTTCTCTAGCCCTACCAGGAGGCGGCCGATGGTGGTCTTGCCGCANNNNATTCCTTGACCAGGTGCCGCAACTCGATCAGCGGTGTAGCGGGATCAGTGGCGGGGGGCTGGGCGACGGAGCTGGGGCTAGCGGTCATTTGAGCCGAGGCCCTAGGAGAGTTGGCACCGACGGCGTCAAGTCCGTAGCGGTCACGCCGCACCTCGGTGAATGCTTCGGCTAGAGACCGGGTTGAAGCAGGCGAAATTATGGCCGGGGGTTTCCGCTCGCAGCAATGGCTCATGCTCGTGGCACTCGGCGGTGGCGTACCGGCAACGTGGTTGGAAGCGGCACCANNTCTGTATAGGGATGCCGGGTGGACCCGAAAAGCTCGGCGGTTGCTGCGGATTCGACGATTTTTCCGGCATACATCACGATTACCCGATCAGCTCTACCGGCGATCACTCCCATATCGTGAGTGATCAGCAGGACGGCCATATGCAGACGCTGCTTCAGCTCGTAAAGAAGCTCGAGGATCTGCAGTTGGATGGTGACGTCGAGGGCGG
>PKXR01000136.1 GCA_003133485.1 Candidatus Dormiibacterota bacterium | reverse complement strand
GGCCAAGTGCGTCTCCAACACCGTCTCCTGGAGGTCCAGAGCGCCGGCCGCGGCCCCGGCCTTGAGCATCGCGTACTCCCCACTGACGCTAAAGACGCCGAGCGGCTGGTCGAAGTGCTGGCGGGCGTCGAGCACTACGTCCAGGTAGGGCAGGGCGGGTTTGATCATCAAGAGATCGGCTCCCTCCAGCAGGTCCGTTTCGATCTCGCGCATCGCCTCCCGTCGGTTAGCGGGATCCATCTGGTAGCCACGCCGATCACCAAATTGGGGTCGACAGTCGGCCGCGTCGCGGAAAGGTCCGTAGAAGGAGGAGGCGTACTTGGCAGCGTAGGCCAGGATTGCAGTTTGGCCAAAACCGGCCTGGTCCAGAGCGCCCCGGATCGCACCCACCTGGCCGTCCATCATTCCCGAAGGGGCAATGATGTCAGCCCCGGCCGATGCCTGGCTGACCGCGGTTCTGGCGTAGAGCGCGATGGTGGCGTCGTTGTCTACCTCGCCAGATGCGGTGAGGACGCCGCAGTGGCCGTGATCGGTGAATTCGTCGAGGCAGTTGTCCGCAATCAGCAGCAGGCGGTCTCCCACCGCGTCCCGGAGCCGCCGGAGCGCCACCTGGATCACCCCCTGGTCGTCCCAGGCGCCCGATCCCTCCTTGTCCTTGTGAGTCGGGATCCCGAACAGGATCATCCCCGGGATCCCCAATTCAACTGCCTCCTCGGCCACCTGCACCAGGGATTCAGAGGTCTCCTGGAAGATCCCCGGCATGGTCGGAACCTCGCGACGGGCCGGGATGGCGTCGCTGACGAAGACGGGCAGGATCAGCTGTTTGGGAGTCAGCGACACCTCGCTGACCAGGCCTCGAAGCAAGGCGTTGCGACGGAGCCGACGCGGACGGTCCTCGGGAAAGCTCATGGCTGGCGCCTATTTTCCGGTAACGGGCCGAGCTCCATCTCCAAGGCGGCGACGAGCCCGTCCAGCGAGTGCTCCGCGGCGACCAGTCCGGGTTGGATTCCGGCGTCCTTTGCGGCCTGGGCGGTGATCGGCCCGATGCAGGCGACCAGCACCGCGCGGGACAGTTCGCGGGCGCCCCGCAGCGCCTGGAAGCAATCCACCGAGCTGCCACTGGCGAATACGATGCAGTCCAGAGCAGGCCCGTCGAGGGCCCTCTCCAACATCGGTCTCGCCGCCTCGTCGGGCCTCATCCGGTAGAGGGCAACGACCTCTAATTCCGCGCCAGCCTGCGCCAGCGCCTCCGGCAGGACCTCCCTCGCCCCGGCCGCTCTGGGCAGGAGAATCCTCCGCTCGGCGACGCCCTCATTGAGAAGCTGCGCTGCCAGCGACTCGGCGACAAAGGTCGAGGGCAACGGCTCCACGCCCCAGCCGCGCTCAGTGGCGGCGGCGGCGGTGCCTGGCCCGATGGTGAAGATCCGTACGCCGGGGCCGGTGCCCGAGCATGGGGGCAAGACCAGCCGCACCGCGTTGGCACTGGTGAAGACCACATCATCCCACCGCCCCGAGAGAATTCCCTCACCCAGAGCCTGGAACTCCGCCTCGCTTAGGAGCGGCTTCAGCTCCATCAAGGGCACCGAAAGCGGCTCCGCCCCACGTCCCCGGAGCATCTCCATCAGCTCCTCGGCCTGGTGCCTCGCCCGGGTCACCAGAATGCGGCGGCCGAGCAGGGTCGAAGTGGTCACCGCAGTTGCTGGGTCATCGAGTTCGCCAGCTCTGATAAGCCCTCCAAGGAGGTCTCGTCGGTGATTCGCCTCACTGCCAAGCCAGGCTCCGCCGCCCAGGCAACGGTCAGGCGCGCGCGCGCCGAGCCCAGGGGCTCGGCCAGAGTGCCGAGCGGCAGCCGGCAGCCTCCGCCCATCAGGGTCAGCACCAGCCGTTCGGCCTCGACACAGCTTCTGGTGACCCGGTCGTCTACCGCCGCCGCCATCTCGGCGAACTGGCTGTCGACCCGGGCCTGGATGGCTATCGCTCCCTGCGCGGGGGCGGGAGTGCACTCCCGCAACGGGTCGAGGGGCTGTCCGTCCCGCTCACGATCGAGACGGACCAGTCCGGCCACGGCAATGACGCAGGCGTCGAACTCCCCCTCGCGCACCTTGCGGACCCTGGTGCCGACGTTGCCCCGGATGGTCATCACTTCCAGGTCGGACCGCAGGGCCAGCAGCTGCGCCGCCCGCCGGGGCGAGGAGGTGCCGACGCGGGCGCCACGAGGCAGCTCCGCGAGCGTCGCCAGGTCGGCGGTGACCAGGGCGTCCCGGGGATCCGCGCGCGGCAGAAATCCGGCAATAACGAGATCTGGGGAGAGATCGGTAGGGAGGTCCTTAGCGCTGTGGATCGCCCCGTCAACCTGACCGCTGATCAGAGCACGCTCCAGCCGTGAGGTGAACCAGCCCTGCCCGGGCAGGTCGGGGGCCAGGGTGGCCGGGCTCAGGTCCCCATCTGAGTCCACCACCACTGCGGTGAACTCCTGATCGGGGAACCTCGACCTGAGGGCGGTCATCGCCAGCTCCGCCTGGGCCAGGGCGAGTGCGCTCCCCCTAGTGGCGAGCGCGATCAATCGTCCTGCGCTCCCTCCAGACCGAAAGCCTCCTCCACCAGCTGGCGCCTCTCGGGATCGTCGGCATGCTGCCGCAAGAAGGCGATGGGGTGATGCAGTAGTTTGGCGGCGATCGCCTGGGTGAGCCGCTCCAGATGGGCGCGCTCCTCGTCGCTGAGAGGTCTCATCCGGGACAGAGTCCGGGCCAGCTCGCCCTGCCGGACCAGCTCGGCGCGATCCACCAGCGCGGTGATCAACGGCACGGCCGCACGCCTGCCCAACTCGAGCTCCAGCTCGGAGATCGCCGCCTCCACCACCGCTTCTGCAGCAGGCCGGTGGCCCTCGCGCTGGCTCAGGTTCTGCCTGATGACCTCCCCCAACTGGTCCAGATCGAGCAGGGTCACCCCATCGACCTGGGCCGCATCGGGCTCGACGTCCCGTGGCACCGCCAGGTCCAGGATTAGGAGACCCTGGGCTCCATCCTGAGCCCTTCTCAGTTCCGAAACCAAGTTCCGACTGATCACCCGGTCCTCGCTGCTGGTGCACGAAACGATCAACCGCACCGAATTGGCCAGCTCCGGCAACTGCTCCAGTTCCACCGACTCCGCCCCCAGAGACTGGGCCAAGGCCTGCGCCTTGTGGCCCCGGCGGGCCACGAACAGGGGCGCGGCGCCCGCCCGCTTGAGCAGCCGGGCCGTGGCATTGCCCACGCTCCCCGCCCCCACGATCACCGCTCCCATACCGGTCAGCTCACCGAGGTGCTCTTTGGCGACCGCGGTCGCCGCCTGGCCGTAACCGACCGCCTGGCGCGAGATGCCGGTGGAGGTTCGCACCCGCTTGGCAGTCTCCACGGCGCGGCGCATCACCAGATCGAGTTCGGCGTCGATGGTGCCGGCCTGCTGGGCCAACCGGTGGGCCCGCTTGAACTGAGCCAGCACCTGGGCCTCCCCCAGCACCACGCTGTCCAGTCCGCTGGCGACTCTGAAGGTGTGGTGCAGCCCGTCCCGGCCAGGGTGGCTGTAGATGAGCTCGGCATAGGCAGGACCAGGAGACATGTAGTGAAAGAAACGAGCGGTAGCCTGCTGGCTCTGGCGATCGTCCCTGGTGGTGACGTAGAACTCAGTCCGGTTGCAGGTGCTGAGGCAGACTGCTCCCGTTAGACCGGCATGGCCAACCAGCGCTCGTAGCGACTCCACGATCTGAGCTTCGTCCAGATGGAGCCGCTCGCGAACCGGCAGGGGTGCCAGATGGTGGCTAAGCCCGGTGGCCAGAAAGGGCAAACTAGAGCCGAGTATATCGGCGGGAGGCTGAGTCTCCCGATCGGCGGGCTGCCTTAACTTGAGTGATGGTGGTAGTACAAGGATAGGATGGGGCGGTGGACCGTCCACTTCCAGAGGCCGCTAGAGACGTGACGCCCTCGGCGCCCTCCTCCGCAGCGCGCCGCAAGCGAGGCCGGCAGCGGGGCTTCAGCGGCCCCGGTGAGCGGCTGATCCCCCGCCTCGGCCCCGCCTCGCCCGAGGCCGCCCCCTTTCACAATCCAACGGCTCTCGCCGCGTCCAACGGGGGGGAGCGGGCGGACCGTCCCGCGCTGGACACTGAGCTCGCGGAACTCAGTTTCGTCGCACTGGACTGTGAGACGACTGGCCACTTCCCCCACCGGATGGTCGAGCTAGGAGCGGTCCGCTTTCAGCTGGGCGCCGACGACCGTCCGCCGGAGCCTCGGATCTCGTTGGAGAGCCTGGTGCACACGGCCGACCACATCAATCCTTACGCCCGCCGGGTCCACGGGATCAACAGCTCCATGCTGGGCGGCGCCCCCACCCTGAATCAGGTGGCGGCGGCCTTTGACGACCTCGCGGTGGGTACAGTGCTGATCGAGCACTCGGCCGACGGCTTCGACACCCGGCTGGTGTCCCGGGCGCTGGGCAGACCGCTCAACAACCACCACCTGGACACCTCCCGGCTCGCTGGCTTCCTGTTCCAGCTCAAGGACACGATCGGACTGGAGCGGCTCTGCGAGCGACTAGAGGTCACCCACCGCAGCCCGCACTATGCCCTCGCCGACGCTGAGGCCACCGCCGATTGTTTCGTGAGGCTGGTCCGCCTGGGCCAGGAAGAATTTGGCTGGCGGACTCTGGCGGACCTGGTAGCGGTGGGAATGCCTCCTCCCCCTCGGCTAATCCCCAAATCGGGCCAGCGACGCGGGCCGGCGCCGGCTAACAGTCCGGTCGCCGCGACTTCGGAGAGTCCGACTGAATCAGGCACCGCCCCCGTACCCACGGGCCGGCGCAGGCGGCGCGGCGGCCGGGGCCGACGCCCGCCGACGGAAGCCGCGGTTCCGACTCCAACTCCTCCCGTTGAAGCACCTTGAGGCGGGCGTAACCACCTAAGGCGTTAGGGCGGGGCCGGGCACAGCCAGGCCGGCGCCGTCAATCCTCCCCCGCCAGCCTCCTAGCCTGCTCGGCCGCCTGCAGTGGCTCAACCAGCAGCTCGAGCTCTCCCTCCAGCACCCGTTGCAGCTGGAACACCTTGAGGTCAATGCGGTGGTCGGTCACGCGAGACTCGGCGAAGTTGTAGGTCCGGACCTTCTCGCTGCGGTCGCCGTGGCCGACCATGCTGCGCCTGGTCTCCTGCAGCTCGGCATCACGCTCGCCCTGCTTCAGGTCGTAGAGCCGGGAGCGGAGCACGCGGAGCGCCTTGGCTCGGTTCTTGTGCTGGGACTTCTCGTCCTGGCAGGTCACCACCAGGCCGGTCGGGAGGTGGGTGATCCGCACCGCGGAGTCGGTGGTGTTGACGCTTTGGCCGCCAGGCCCGGTAGAGCGGAAGACGTCGATCCGGAGGTCCTCTTCGTTGATCTCGACATCTAGATCGTCGGCCTCCGGCAACACCACCACGCTGGCCGCCGAGGTGTGGATGCGGCCCTGCGACTCGGTCTTCGGCACCCGCTGCACCCGATGAACTCCGCTCTCGAACTTCATGGTGCCGTAGGCGCCCTTGCCGTGGAGCTCGAAGGAAACTTCCTTGAGACCGCCTCCCTCGGTCTCCGAGCTGTCGAGCAATGCCACGCGCCAGCGGCGCCGTTCGGCGAAGCGTAGGTACATCCGCATCAGGTCGGCGGCAAAGAGCGCCGCCTCATCCCCGCCCGTCCCGGACCGGATCTCAACCACTGCGTCGCGGTCGTCGTCGAGGTCCTTGGGCAGGAGGAGCAGCTTGAGGGCGGCCAGCCGCTCGGCGGCGCTCTCCGACTCCTGACGCGCCTCCGACTCCAGGAAGGAGCGCATCTCGGGTTCCGGCTCGTCTCCGGCCAGCTTGCGCGCCACCGCTTCGGCCGCCTGGGCGCGGCGGAGCGACGCCAGCGCCTCGACCACCGGCCTCAGCTCGGCCTGCTCCTTGCCGAGCCGTTCCAGCTGGCCAGGATCGCGGCTGACCTCAGGGTCCTGAAGTTCATGCGCGATCGCTTCGGACCGGGCCCGGACCGCCTCCAGCCTCGCTTCCAACCCGGGGTCGAGCATCAGTCAGCCCCTCCCTGTCACGGAGCTGCGGATCCGGCAGCGCCCGCGGTTCGCCTTCATGAACTGCGCGCCAAGACGACAGTCACCTGATCGAATGTTTTGCAAGGGGAGCCTCGGAAAGCGGACGACAGGCTCCTTGACGGCAGGTAGGCTCATTTTTGCTTTAGGGCAGCAGCCTGGCCTGGTTGGCCCGTCGGCGAGCTACTGCTGCTGGGCGAGCTGGGCGCGGCGGCGGAACCGTTCCACCTGGCCCCCGGTGTCCACGATCCGCTGCTGCCCCGTGAAGAACGGGTGGCAGACGCTGCAGACCTCGGTGTGCAGCGTCTTCTGGGTGGACCCGGTCGTGAAGGTGTTCCCGCAGGAACAGGTGACGGCGGTGTCGTGAAAGTACTCGGGGTGGATTGCCTTCATGGTTGCTCTTCGAGTCTACCAGGCACGCTCAGAAGCTAAACGGTAAATGGAAGTGGACGGTGTGCACGTAATGCAGATACGGATAGCCCTTGACCACGCCCAGCCCAGCGATCAAGACGATCAATAGGTAAGCACCGAGGAACACCCACCGCTCGCGCATGGGCACGGCGAGGTATTCGGGCGTGCGCTTGGCCTGACGGAACCGAGAGATGGTCCCGAAGATGGCGAACAAAACGATGATCGCGATCACCGGGCTGACTGCCGTGCCCGAGGTGAAGGCCCAGACCGCGTAGAGGATGAGGATCCCCAGCCCAACAAGATTGGCCCACTTGGAGATGGCGGCGGTGACCCGGCCGCCGTCTAGTGGAGTGGCCGGGATCAGGTTGAACAGGTTGAGCAGGCAGCCCAGGTAGCCCAGGGCCGCCCAGAACTCGGAATGCTGAGTGATCCCCACTAGGACACAGAGCCAGGCGGCGGCGGTCCCCACGACGGGGCCGGCCAACGCCATGGTCGCCTCCTGCTGAACCGAAGCCGGCTGGCGCCGCATGTTGATCAACGCCCCCAGGAATGGAACGAATACAGGCGCCGAGACCGACTGCCCGAGCCGCTTGGCCATCACGTAGTGGCCCATCTCGTGAACCAAAAGAAGGAGAACGAATCCGATCGCAAAGACGGGTCCGAAGAAGAAGGAGTAGGCGACGACGCTGATCAGCATCGTGATCAGGGTTCCCTTGAACGCCCCCAACTTGAGCAACAGGAAGCCGTACTTGAATACGGCCACGGCCCCGGCCGCGATCGTGCCCAGAATTCCCCGCTTTCGGGCCGGCGTGGGTTCGCGGTGGGGCGCGGGGTGGAAGTCACCTCCCCAGGACCCGGGTGCGGGCGATGCCGCGTGTTCTCCTATCGGTTCCTGGAGCCCGACCGCCGGAGGCCGCTCGGCTGGAACGACAGGAGGTGAGGAGCCGATCCAACCGAAGCCGTCCCGGCCATCGGGAGACGAACTCATGATCCGATCATAGGCCAGGCCGGGCCGCGCTCCTCTCCCGCTCGGGCTGCTGACGTCGGCGCCCACTAGTATGCCCACCTCCGGGGTCCTGCTCCCAGCTGGGACGGCGATTTGGGGAACCGGGGGTTACGCGCTCGCTGGAACCACTGCAGCAACGTCGACGAACGGCACAGGGCGGGTGAAGTTGCCCAATCGAACGGCCGGCACCTCGCGGCGCACCGTCTTCACCAGGCGCTCCAACCCGATCCCCTCGCCGAGAGCCGGAAGGCGACTGATCAGCCACAGCGGGTCTGCGTTCAGGCTACGTAGCTGCAACTGCTCTACATCGAGCTCGCGAAGCCTGCGGAGGGTCAAAGCGACCTCCTCCGGTGTGTCTGAAACCCCCGGAAACGTGAGCAGATTGACGGTCAGCTGAGCGCCACCCTGGCGCGCCACCCGCGCGCACTCCAGCACGTCCTTGATCGAGTAACCGCGGGGCCGGTAGTAGGCCGAGAACAGCTCCTGACGGAAGCTGAAAACACTGATCCGGCAGCTGTTCACGCCGGCCCGCATCAGTCGCCTCAACGCCGCTGGCCGGCTGCCGTTGGTGTTGATGTGCACCGTCGACCCGGGATATCTGCGGCTCAGCTCGAGCGCCACCGGCCGAAGCGCCCGCTCGCGCAGCAGCGGCTCTCCTTCGCAGCCCTGGCCGAAGCTCACCATGCCGTCCTCACCTCGCTCCCGGGCGCCTTCCAGGTGGTAGCTGCCCACTTCTATGAGGTCTTCCGCGGTGGGCGCCCGCGGAATCCGCGGTTGGGGAGTGGGGGCTCCGGAGTCGGTCTGCAGAGAGATGCAGCCGAGGCAGTCGGCATTGCACGCAGCGGAAGTCGGCAGCGCCCCCTCGGAGCGGCGCAGAAAGGTGTTCTGAGCGGTGAGGCAGTTGTGCTGGAGGGCGCAGACCGAGAGTTGGGCAATCACCCTGCTTCGGGCCATCTGGCGCTGGGCCTGCTCGACCGCGACGGCGAGCCGGGACCGCGAGGGTCGGCGGCCGGTCCAGGGCGAGAAATCATCACTGCGGGCGGCGGCCACCACCACTTCTCCGTCTAGCTCAGCAACAGCCGCGTAGCCGTAGAGCGGGAGAGTGGGCGGCGCGACCCGACCGCTCGGCAGGTACGCGGGGAAGAGCAGCCGCAGGTACCCGACGGGGAGCACCGCCGCCACCGCCACGGCCCCCGCGGCGATGGGTTCGATGGCCCCACTGCCTCGCCGCCTGCCGAGCGCCTGACGCTGGGGCAGGTGCATCAGCGTCGACTTTGGCGGGAGTGCGATCCAGGAGGAGAGCGGATGGGCCCTTAGTCCGCTCTGCCCGAGCGCCTCCCAGCCAGATGGAGCAGTTCGCAGTTCTCCTCCGGCATCACTGATGAGAGGTCGCAGCTGGGCATTCACCACCCGACAACCGCCGTCATCGGCCCTCCCGGGCGACCCTCGACGGGCGTGCAAACGGCGAAAATTCTCCCGCGGGGCCGGGTCTGGACGGAGTAAGAAAAGCGGCCACCGACCTCATCGAATAGGGTGCTTATTAGCTGCAACCACCGCTCCGACATCGTCCAGATCGGGCTGTTCCCAACTCGCCGATGCTTAGCTCGGGGCACTCGCGGCCCGAGCTGGGAAGCCTTGGTCATGCTCGGATCATAGGCCGCACCGCGGCACGCTTCGGACGGAATGCGGCACCGAAGAACGGGCAACCCCGNNCGCGTCTCGGAGTTGGCTTGACCGATCCGGTCCGAGCCCGCAGAACCGGAGCTCCTCGCGACCTTCCTCCGCGCCGCCCACTTCGCTATCGACATCAGATGCGTAGTGGTGTAGCATCAGATGCGTGACGAGAACGACTTTGAACATTGAAGCCGATGTCTTGGACCAGCTCCANNCGCCGCCAGGGAAAGACGCTCGGGGCGCTGGCCTCCGAGCTACTGGCGAGCGCCCTCGCTGAACCCCCCCTGGCCCCCAGTCGACCGATTCGCTGGACCACTCACGATCTCGGGGCGCGTATCGACCTGGAGGACAAGGAAGCGCTGAGACGAGCGCTGGAAGGGAGCTGATCGCGACCCTCGACACCAACATCCTGCTGTATGCGTCCGACGCAGGCAGCGAACACCATCTAAAGGCTCGTGAGCTGGTCGAGAGATTCGCCGAGGGGCCAGAAATCGGATACCTCTTCTGGCCGGTGCTGATGGGGTACCTGCGAGTGGCCACTCATCCGGGGATCTTCGCCAATCCGCTCACGTTGGCGGAGGCGGCCGGCAATGTGGACGAGATGGTGAGCCGGCCCCACCTCCGGGTTCCATCGGAAGGCGAGGATTTTTGGGCGGTCGCACGTCCGACGCTGGCGGAGGTGTCCGCGGCCGGGAACCTGGTTCCGGCTGCTCATCTGGTGGCCCTGATGCGGGCTCACGGTGTGTCCA
>PKXR01000193.1 GCA_003133485.1 Candidatus Dormiibacterota bacterium | reverse complement strand
TCGAGCACCGTGCGCTCCAGACGGGTCAGCGCGCCCCGCAGCTGCTCGTAGGTCCGACCGTCGACGCGGCGGCCCATCGCCCGGAGGAATGCGTGCAGCGTAAAGGCGATCGTTCCGTCCCCAGGCGCTCCCGCCTCGTGATATCGGCGGAAGAGTTCCACGTAGACGTCCTGGTCGAATGTGCCCGGCAAACGATCCGCCGGAGCGGGCAACACTCGCCAGCGGGCGCCGGGCGGGTTCGGCGGACCCGGCGTGAACGAGACCGCCCCGTCCTCCGATGAATCGCTCAATCGGAACAGCGGGAGTAACTCGAGCGATCGGTCGAGTTGGACGAGCCGGGGCGACCGGGGATCGCGACGCGGAGGGAGGATGTCGATCAGTCGGTGAGTCGAAGGACCTGACCGGTGATGGATCGCGCGGCACGCGAGCAGAGGAAGACGACCGCGTCGGCCACCGCCTCGCGCTCGACGTAGCGGGTCGTCGATCCCATCGCGCGCAGATTGTCGCCAGTCCGGATCGAGATGGGCGCCACCGCGTTCGCCCGCAGCCCACGCGAGCGTCCCTCGTCCGCCACCGACCGCAGTGTTGCAGCGAGCGCCGGTAGCTTCAGCAGGTCTCCCACCACTAACGGGTGACCCCCTGGAGCAAAAGTTTGCCTCAGGGCCGAATCACGCTCTATTCTAGCTTTGTGGGCGACGATTGCCCGCGCAAGTGACATCGAGACTGCAATGCCTCGTGACGCGTGCTCGACGCCCGGAGCAATGGCAGCTGCTAGTGGTAACCTACCGTACCTTTGCGCCAGCTCCACCCATGCGGCGACCGTGCCAGGGACCGTAACGCTAAGAGCTCCGAACTCAGGCATCGTCGGATGATGGCGGCGTATGCGCTCAGCATCGACGCCTGCGGCGGCGGCCCCACTTCCATTCACGACTGCCTGCGTATGACCGTCGGCCAGCACAGCGAACAGATCGCCGCCGGGGCCACACATATGCGGATACACCACGGCCAAGACCACACTTGCCGCCAGTGCGGCGTCGACTGCGTTTCCTCCAGCGTGGAATGAGGCCACCGCAGCTGCAGTGGCTGCTGAATGTGGCGTAGCTACAGCGAAGCTATCGCCGCTGGCAGCAAGCGGCACCTTCCCCCCTATTTGGATCATCCCACATGATTGAGCTCCGTATTCATTCCTCACGAGACCTGCCGCTAAGTCTGGCCGTAACTTCTAGGGTCGCTGACATCCGCTCGTCGCACCCGCGCCCAGTGTCACCGTTTCGCAGGAGTCGGGCTGACACGCGTGGCGCGCACGACGGCGAAACGATGCCTTGTCGGATTTTTCTCACCCCTCTCCCTGGGTCTCTATCGAGCAGTTCCCAAGCATCCCCCGATCCTGCCAGCTATGGTCCAGGCACCCTTCACCGACAATGCGCCCTCCTCGCCAGGACTGGTCTGCGGACATCACCAACATCCTCGATCGGTCGGCCTCAGAAAGCCCGATGCCCCGCCGCCATGGCACGCGCCACTGCGCCCGAAGCGACCAGCCTACGATACGAACGGTTCAGAGCGATCGGGCATTCGCCCGCACTACAAGAATCGACAGTTGCCTCCCGCCGGCTTCCCGCGTCCAAGGTCCACTACGCCGCCTCAGTTTCGCCGCCGCCAGCCACGTCTGTCGGGTAAAACAGGAACCAGGTGGCTCCACCTGCGCGGTACCAGTCGTCCATGCCCTTCTTCCATCTATCAGAGCTAGCGTCACGACCGAAGTCCTCCAAGCTCGTAATCTCAATTTCCTCCATATACTGGAAGCTAACCGGTCCCCCGGGCTCCCCAATGTTGCGATAAATCCGGTAGCTCAAGATGGATTCGAACTTCAGGGTAAAGGGTATGTCTTCATCACGACAAAACCGACCCCACTCCTGGGGGCTCACCTCGGGGCGGATGTTATAGGNNTATAGGAGCAAAACACCTTCATGAGCGGGTCCCGTACCAGTCGAAGGTAGATCCATCCAAGCTAACACACACACTTTTCACCTCGGTGTACAGATCCATCGCATACGTGCCGAGTTCACGACCTACCCCGCTGTCTTTGAAGCCTCCGAACGGGCTCTCGCTCGGTGATAGATTATTACAGTTAATCCACACGTATCCCGCCTCCAGTGCGCTGGCTGCACGAAGTGCCCGTTCAATATCTCGAGTGAATACCGCGGCCGCCAGTCCATAGGTAGTGTCGTTTGCTAGGGCAACGCCCTCAGCTTCGTTCTCAAAGGAACGAAGTGAGACCACCGGTCCGAAGATCTCCTCCCGCCATATACCAGACTCCACGGGTACCTCTGCGAACACTGTCGGAAGCAGGAAATTGCCGCGTTTCAAATCCGGGTCCGCGGGTCGGACGCCACCCAACGCCAAGCGCGCGCCACTCGTACGACCTCGTTCCACATGTGCTTCCACCGCAGCAAGTTGCGCTGGTGAGATGAGCGGTCCCATCTGAGACGCCGTATCGAGACCATTTCCAACGACGATCCGCTTTGCCTGATCGACGAATGCCTCAACGAAGTGCTCATACACTCCTTGCTGAACCAAGACTCGCGAAGTCGCGGTGCAGTTCTCACCCTGGGCAAAGAAGATGCCAAACAGCGCATTACGCACCGCAGCTTCAAGGTCGGCATCGTCGAAGACAATCATCGGCGACTTCCCTCCGAGCTCCAGCGACACCATTCGAACAACCGACGACCCCCGTTCGACGATCGCCCGGCCAGTCCGCGTTGACCCCGTGAAAGCGATCTTTCGTACGCGAGGATCGTCTACGATCGCTTCCCCGGCGGCCGTTCCCTCGCCCGTTACCACGTTCACAACCCCAGACGGAATCCCGGCGTCGCCCATCAGCTCCGCCAACATGAGAGTGGTAAGAGGCGTAAGTGGCGACGGCTTGAGGACAACTGTATTCCCCACCGCCAGAGCTGGTGCGAGCTTCCACGCAGCCATCAGAACCGGAAAGTTCCAGGGCGTAATCTGCCCTACCACCCCGACTGGCTCATGCCGTGTAAAGGAGAAGTACGGACCGGGAACCGGAGTGACTTGCCCCAAAATCTTTGTCGCCATACCCCCGTAATACTCGAAGCAGTCTGCAGCGGCTAAGACATCCCCTTCGGACTCCCGCAGTGGCTTGCCGTTATCCAGAGTTTCCACGGTGGCAAACTCCGCCAATCGCTGTCGGAGATTCCAGCCGACTCTCATGAGGGCTTGGCCTCGCTCTCCAGCAGAGAGTCCGGACCACCTACCAGACCGGTGAGCTCGTTCCGCCTCATCCACGGCTGCGAGTACATCCTGGGCGTTTCCGTTGGCCACCGAGGCTATGGGCTCATTGTTGTAGGGGTTACAAGTGTTGAAAACGCCACCCGAACGCGCTGGCCGAGGCTCTCCCCCGATCCACAGATCGTAAGACTCCTTCAGGAACTCACTGACCACGCTCATGACTGCTGCTCCGCTGGCGACGCGACATGTACCGTGATCAGTGTCTCTATGGAGTGGCCGCCAGCCATTCCCGTAACGCCGATAGCAGCCCGGGCATGCCTCCCTCGCTCGCCAAAGACCTCGATAAAAAGATCAGATGCTCCGTTCGCAACCCGGGGATGGTCGACGAACGACGGTGTGGCGTTGATAAAGGCCACCATTCGGATGATGTGCCGAACGTAATCGAGATTCCCGAGGGCGTGCCTCATATCAGCCAATGCATTTATGGCGCATAACCTCGCTGCTTCGTAACCGTCCTCAGCGGATAGTGTGTCTCCGTATCGTCCCTTATAGAGTTCCTTCTGACCCTGCATGGGCACCTGTCCTGCAAGGTACAGAATGTCCCCAACCCGGTAGCTCGGCAGCACGTGAGCCTCATAGAGTTGATTTGCGTGTTCGTTTGGGGATGAGCCCTCTTCCGGAAGTGCTAATCCCAATTCGGCCAGCCTGTCATCAACCTTCACCACGCTCCTCCTGCGGACCGTTGATGGCAAATATTACAAAAATCTCCACGGAGTGCCCCCCGACCATACCGACTACACCTAGTGCCGCGCGAGCATGTCGCCCGCGCTCGCCGAGTACGCGCTCGAAGAGGTCGGACGCACCATTCAGAACCCGCGGCTGATCGATGAAGCCCTCCTTTGACGTGATGAAGCCCAGCATCATGGCTACGCGCTCGATGCGGTCAAGGTCTCCGATGAGGTCCTTTAGCTCAATGAGCGCACTCAGCGCCGCAAGCTCTGATGCCCGATAGCCATCTTCAACACTTATGTCAGCTCCCAATGTCCCTTGGAAGTACCATTTCTCGTTAATTGACGGAATCGCGGTTATGTATGCTACGTCTCCGACCACGGCGCCCGGAAGTACCCTGGCCCCCGACATCTGGACATTATAGTCGGCTGGCGGCTTGCCGAAGTTCGGCTTGCCGAGACCAAGCTCCTCCATGCGCTCAATTAGCTTCGCCTCTACTTGCACGGTAGTTTCCCCTCCTCACGCATAGTCCGTTTCACGATCCGCGCTCACTAGAGTTGGAGTACTCAGATGGAAGTCCACTAACGCACCCCAGCTTCTTTGTCAAACATCACCGTCTCGTGCCTCCGCGGCCTCGACCATCTGTAGGAATTGACGGGTTCTCGCCTCTCTCGGATTGTCCAACACGCTCTCCGCCGAGCCCTCTTCGACGACGCGTCCCTCGTCGATAAACGTAACCCGGTCCGCGACGTCGCGCGCGAAGCGGACCTCATGGGTAACGATAATCATGGTCATCCCGATCCTGGCCAGCTCTCGAATTGCAGCCAGGACTTCACCAACCAACTCCGGGTCTAACGCCGAGGTTGGCTCATCGAACAGGATGAGCCGAGGGTGAATTGCGAGCGCACGTGCAATTCCGAGCCGCTGGCGCTGACCGCCGGAA
>PKXR01000089.1 GCA_003133485.1 Candidatus Dormiibacterota bacterium | reverse complement strand
AACGAGCCAAGGCTGGAGCTGGATTCCAAGACGGCCCTGGCGGCGGTGCAGAGTCGGCTGCGCATGGCAGGGCCCGCTCCTCGGGAAACCTTTCGGCAGCGGCTGCCCCGACGGCTCACCCATCCCGGCCGGCCGGCCGGGGTGGTCGCGGCGATCGCGGTTCTGGCGGTCGCCACCGGCATGGGCACGGCGGTGGCAGGTGTCCAGTGGACCCAGATCTTCTCGCCCAGCAAGGTGGTGCCGCTGGCGGTGACACGCTCGGAATTGCTAGCGCTGCCCCATCTCTCGGAATTTGGTCAGCTCACCGCTTCGGATGGATTGAAGCTGACTCCTGAACCGAGCCTCGCGGCTGCGGAGGCGGCCGCGGGGGTGACCCTCTCGATGCCCAGCACGTTGCCCCAGGGGGTGACCGGCTCCCCTGATTACCTGCTGGTACCGCGCTGGAGCTCGACCTTCACATTCAGTGCCGCCCGCGCCCAGGCGGCCGCCTTGGCGGCGGGGGTGGTCCTGCCGCCGCTTCCCGCAGGATTCGACGGGACCCAGCTTCGCGAGTCAGTCGGACCAGGCGTTGTTGCGGTCTACGGGATTGGCAGCAGCTCGCTCCCGCTTACGATCTCCGACCTATTCGGTACCCACCACGGCTCCCGCCGGACAACCTGCTCACCACCTGGGTCCGGCAGCTGTGCGTCGCCGAGTTCTAGCAGCAGCTCCTCAATTCCCACCTTGGCGCTGATGGCGGTAAGGCCGCCGATCCTGGACTCGACCGGAGTCACCGTGTCGCAGCTGGAAAACTACCTGCTCAGCCTGTCCTTCCTTCCCCCCACCCTGGTGACGGCCATCCACCAGCTGGGGAACCCGATCACCAGCCTGCCCATCCCGGTTCTGACTGACTTGGGCCAGTCCCAGCCCACTACGGTCAATGGTGAAAAGGCGGTCCTGTTCGCCGCCGACAGCCCTCTCCTCTCGGCAGTGATCTGGGAGCAGCAGGGTACGGTCCGGGCCGTCGGTGGGCTGCTCGACTCCAGCACCGTCTTGGGGCTGGCCCGTGGCTGAGGCCGCCACCTTGCCCTCAGCCGCCGCGGGAACGCCGGCCGGAACTTCACTCGACGGACTCGGTATCAGTCCGGCGATCCACGTCAGCCAACTGACGAAGCGGTACGGGCAGACCCTGGCCCTCTCAGGACTCAGCATGTCGGTCCCCCGCGGCGAGGTATTCGGGTTTCTGGGCCCCAACGGCGCCGGCAAGACGACTTTGGTGAAGCTGCTCCTGGGACTGGCCCGGCCCACCTCCGGAGACGGCCTGGTGCTCGGTTCGCCGTTGGGCACCCTCGAGGCGCGCCGCCTGGTCGGTTACCTGCCGGAACTCTTCCGGTACCAGGGTTGGCTGACGGCGCGTGAGGTGCTGGCCCTGCATTGCCGGCTGGCCCAATTGGAGCGCTCCGCCTGGCCGGGCGCGATCACGGGAGCGCTCGCAACGGTCGGACTTTCGGACCGCGCCGACGATCGGGTCGCCAGCTTCTCCAAAGGTATGCAGCAGCGCCTGGGCCTGGGGGTGGCGCTCCTCGGCAATCCCCAACTCGTCCTGCTGGATGAGCCCACCTCAGCGCTGGACCCAGTCGGCCGCCATGACGTCCGGGAGATCGTTCGCGGGCTGCGAGAGCAAGGGGTGGCTGTCTTCCTCAACTCGCACCTGCTCTCGGAGGTTGAGCTGGTCTGCGACCGGGTGGCGGTAGTCGACCACGGCCGCGTGATCGCCGCGGGACGGCTGAACGAACTGTTGGCCCGCCCGCAGGTGCGGGTGCGCTGCAGCGGGCTCGGAGCGGAGGCCCGTCGGGGGCTCAGTGCCTTCGGCGAGATCACCGATGACGAGGGCTGGCTGACGGTCTCGGGGATCGAGTCCAGCCGGGTGCCGGAGCTGGTCAAGGCCATCAGCGAAGCGGGAGGCCGGATCTACGCGGTCGATCCCGGCCAGCAGACTTTGGAAGAGCGTTTCCTGCAACTGATCGAGGCGGGCTGATGGCCACCTGGGTGATCGCCAGCCTCACCTGGCGCGAGTTGGTTAGGCGCAAGCTGGTCCTGGCTCTCCTCGCGCTCACCGCCATCGTAATCGGCGTCTCCGGCTGGGGCTTCTCGCGAGTGCCCCGTCTCCATCTCGAGGGCTTCCCCTTGACTCAGGGTGAGATCCATACCGCCGCGGCCCAGCTGTTGCTGTTGGTGATGTTCATGTTCAGCTTCGTCCTGGCGCTCACCTGCGCTTTCCTGGCGGCCCCGGCGATCGCTGGCGAGTTGGAGTCAGGGGTCGCTCAGGGGCTCTTGGCGCGCCCGCTGCGCCGCCGCGAACTGGTGCTGGGACGGTGGCTGGGACTCACCCTGACCATCGCCGTCTACACCGTCTTCTCCACCACGCTGGAGTTCGCTTTGGTGCGCTGGACCACCGGCTTCTGGCCGCCTCAGCTGATCGCCGCCGAGGCGGCTCTGTTTGTTGAGGGCCTGATTCTGCTGACCTTCACTTTGGCCCTCAGCACCCGGATCTCCGCGATCACCGCTGGGGTGATCGCAGTGATCGCGTTCGGCGCGATGTGGCTGGGTGGCGTGGCCGGGGCCTTTGGCCAGGTCTTCCACAACGCCGCCATCACCAACGTCGGCGTGATCACCCACTTTCTGCTCCCAACGGACGGACTTTGGCACGCCGCCGTCTACGCCATGGAGCCTTCGTCCTTCGCCGCCGCGGCGAGCCGCGGCCTCAACAGCTCGTTCGAATCCGCCTCTGGACCGACCGTCTGGTACCTCGTGTGGGTGGCCGTGTGGCTGACCGCGGTGTTGGGGCTGGCGCTGTTCAGCTTCGAGAACCGCGAGCCGTAGCTGGCGCCGAGTCAGAGCTCGAACAGGGAGCGGGAACCGTTGCCATCCATGATGTCCGTCAGCGGCAGCGAGAGGTCGATCTCAGGAAACGAGTCAGCGCCGATCTTGACCGAGATCGGCGAGTTGAGTCGCAGCCCCGCGACCCTCACGCAGTCGCGGAGGAACGGGAAAGCCAGCAGCACCAGCTGATTCGAGAGTCGGTTGAGCAGCGCCCGGTTGGGATCGGGCGCCGGCTGTTCCAGACTCCGATCTCGAAAGGCCATCACGATCACCTCTTCGGTGAGCCTGATCGGATCGGTCCAGCTGTAGGCCTCCCCTAGGCCGTCGCAGTCAACGTACCGCTCCCGATTGGGAAAGAGCCGCAGAGGGTGGTCCAGCGATGCCATCGACTGGGCGTCACCCTCGACGAAGAACGGGATGTCGGGCAGCCCGGCGACTTCCAGCTGGCTCGGGCACCGCACGCTGAACCCGACCGTCTCCACGCCCCAGAAGGGGTTGGGCACCTTGATCCAGAAATCAGAGGAGCTGGGCACGCTTGTTCGCCGAGCATAGCGTACTTCGACTGGAGCGACCAGCCTCCGCCGGAGCCGTCTACCGGCTCGGTGAGAGCTCCGTGAGCCAGAGGTCGTCGACGCCGGCCCGCGTCGCCGCCGGGCTGCCGCTGTTGTCGATCACCCAGGTGGCCAGCTCGCGCTTGCGGCTCAGCGGCATCTGCGAGGCGATTCGCGCTCGGGCCTGGTCCTCATCCAGATCGGATCGCTCCCGCACCCGCAGGAGCTGGGTCAGGGGGTCGACCCAGACCACCAAGGTGCCGTCGAACTCTTCCGACCGTGATGTCTCGAAGAGGAGAGGGACGTCGTAAACGATGAGATCGGCGCCGGCCTCGGCGGCCTTGCGGATCTCCTCCCGGCTGAGCTCTAGCACCCTGGGGTGGACGATGGCATTGAGCCGCTCCCGAGCCACTGCATCGGCGAACACCAGCCGGCCCAGCTGAGCCCGATCTAAGGATCCATCGCTGGCGATCATCCCTTCGCCGAAGGTCTGGACGATCTCCGCCAGCGCCGGGCTATTCAACGAAACTACTTCGCGGGCCAGCTGATCCGCATCCACGATCCAGGCTCCCTTGTTGCCCAGCAGCTGCGCGACCGTCGACTTGCCGCTAGCAATCCCCCCGGTGAGCCCAATTACCCGGCTCATTCCGGGGCCACCTTGGGATCGCTGGTCCCCGCTGCCGGGCGCACGAAGCAGTTCTCGGGGTCGAGCAGCCGTTCCAGGCGGGTGCCGGGCGTATGCACCCGGACGCCCCGCCGGGCTGGCACCCCGATCTCCCAGCCCTGACGGTAGAGTTCTCTCGCCTCCGCCAGGGTCGTCACCGCGGAGATCGCGCTGCCATCGGTCATCTGCAGGCTGGGGGTCCGGCTGCCAGGGTAGCCGAGGGCGACCTCTCCACCACTCTCCAGCAGAAAGTTGAGCTCCGTGAAGGCGGGCTCCCCGAAGGAGGGTGGGGCCGGGGATTCGATCAGCTGGGCCAGCGATGGAGCATCCCCCTCTTTGACCTGCTCGCGCACCTCTTTGCGCGCCTGGATGTGGCGCTGCCGGTCGCGGCGGCGCACCTCGGTCTGGACGGCGGCCGCGTCCTTCGACAGCCGGGTGAGCCGGAGCTGAAAGGGCGCCATCTGCTCTCGGATCCGGCGCTCGGCCGACTCGACCATCTGGACCAGCTTCTGGAGCTGCTCGTCGGAGAGCCCGGCGAACTCCTCGGCCGGCGGGAGCGTGATCTCGGCGGCCTCCAAGGACGCCTCGGGGTCGGCCACCCAGCTAGCCTACACAAGGCGAGAGCGTCCGGCCCACAGATAAAGGAGGAGCCAAGACGGCCGAGCAGGTCAGGTTGGAGCGCGAGGGAAAGGTGGCGTGGATCACCATTGACCACCCTCCCGCCAACGCCCTCAGCCAGGCGGTCTTGGATGGGCTGCGCTCTGCATTCGCTGAAGTGGAGGCGGACTCCTCGTTGGGAGCCGCGGTGCTGACCGGTGAGGGGGACCGCTTCTTCGTGGCCGGCGCCGACATCGGGGAATTCATGAGCTCCGGCGCGGACGGGACTAGGGCCAAGATCGCTGACGGACAGCAGTTGACCCTGGAGATGGAGCGGCAGCGCTTTCCGATCGTCGCCGCCATCAACGGGTTTGCCTTGGGTGGCGGCCTGGAGCTGGCCATGGCCTGCGACCTGCGCGTAGCCAGCTCCAGCGCCAAAGTGGGCCAGCCGGAGATTCGGCTCGGAATCATCCCTGGCTGGGGAGGCACTCAGAGGCTCCCCCGCCTGGTCGGGAGGGGGCGGGCGCTGGAGATCTTGCTCACCGGCGAGCCGATCGACGCAGAGCGTGCGCGGGAGCTGGGTCTGGTCAACTTGGTGGTCGAGCCGGATCAGCTGAGGACGGCTTCCTTGGAGCTGGCGGGAAGGCTGGCCGAGCAGGCGCCGCTCTCGGTGGCGGCGATCAAGCGGGCCGTCAGCGGCGGCCTCGACCAGCCCCTGGCGGCCGGTCTGGCGCTGGAGCTCGACGAGTTCGACCAGGCTTTCCGAAGCGCCGACGCCGCGGAGGGTATCTCGGCGTTCTTGGAGAAGCGCCGGGCTAAGTGGTCGGGGGCCTAGTCGTACAGGGCGGGGTGCCGAGCTCGATCACTACCATCCCCCCAGTGACTCCTCCCCCGACCCCCGCCGAGGGTGCGCCCTCGCCAGATCCCAACACCTCGGTGGGAGGCGCCCACCAGCGCCTAGGTCCCTTCTGGATGGAGGAGCCCCGCTGGTTCTGGGTTGTAGCCACTATCACCTTTCTCCTGGGCGTCGCTCTCTTCCTCGTCGCGGTGGGCTTCGACCGTCCGTGATCTGGCTTAGCCCCGTTGCCGTGCTGCTGCTCATCGGGGTTGCCGGATTCTTATTCCTCCGGCGGCTGGGACCACTCTGGCGCTCCATACGAGCAGCCCAGCCGGACCCCCGCCGGGACCACCTGAAAGAACGGGCGTGGGGGGTCGTGGTCTTTGTCCTGGGCCAGCGCCGGCTGCTGCGCTGGCCCCTCAGCGGACTCGCCCACTTCCTCATCTTCTGGGGATTCGTCATCCTCAATCTGGAGATCCTGGAGGCCGGTCTAGAGGCGTTGGTTCCCCCGCTTAACCTGGAGCAGCAGCTCTGGTGGGGGCCGGTGGCCTTCGCCCAGGACCTGTTGGCGGTGGCGGTACTCACCGGGTTGGCGGTGGCGGCGCTCAATCGGTATGTGCTGCGGCCCAGGAGGTTCGAGGGCAGCCATCAACGGGACGCCACGGTGATCCTGGCCTTGATCGCCCTGGTGGTCCTGACCCAGCTCGGCCTCTACGCCACCCAGATCGCGGCCGGGACCGACCACTTGGTCAACCTGCGGCCGGTCTCGGCCGCGGTCGCCCAGCTCTTTCGGGGGGTCCATGGGGAGGGGATCTGGGCCTGGCACGAGTTCTTCCTCTGGGCCCACCTGGGGCTGATTGCCGGCTTTCTGGTTTACCTAGCCCACAGCAAGCATCTGCACATCCTCACCGCGGCGCCCAACGTCTTCTTCCGCAGCCTGGAGCCGGCCGGCCGGCACCTGCCCACCCTGGACATCGAGAAGGCCGAGCACTTCGGGCTGGCCACAGTGGATCAGCTCACCTGGAAGCAGGAGCTGGACCTCGCCACCTGCACCGAGTGTGGCCGCTGTCAGAGCCATTGCCCCGCCTTCAACACTGGCAAGCCGCTCTCACCAAAGCTCTTCATCACCGACCTCCGCGACGGGTGGTATGCCAAAGCCAGGGGCGAGGCACCCCCGCCCGGCTCCTGGACGGCCGAAGCCGGAGGCGCGGCGGCCGCCGCGCCTNNGCCCGAGGACGGCCAGCTGCTCGACTGGAGCGTGCTCGAGGAGACGCTCTGGTCCTGCACCACCTGCGGGGCGTGCGTCGAGGAGTGCCCAGTTTTGATCGAGCACGTTCCGGCCATCGTCGAGATGCGCCGCAGCCTGGTCCTGGAGGAGTCGCGGCTGCCCAAGGGGGCCCGCACCGCGTTGGAGTCGATGGAACAGCGCGGCAATCCCTTCGGGATGCCGGCCGACTCCCGGATGAAGTGGGCGGAAGGCCTGGAGGTGCCCCTGCTCTCCGACAACCCGAACGCCGAATACCTCTACTGGGTCGGCTGCG
>PKXR01000145.1 GCA_003133485.1 Candidatus Dormiibacterota bacterium | reverse complement strand
CCGAGCGAACCGCTGAGCGCGCCGGCTTCGTCAGTGAGGATGTCGCCGAAGAGGTTCTCCGTAACCACCACGTCGAAGGCCCCTGGCTGCTGCAGCAGGCGCAGCGCGAAGCTGTCCACCAGGCAGTGCTCCAGGGTCACGTCGGGGAATTTCAGGCCCACTTCGGTCACCACCTCGCGCCAGAGCTGGGAGGTGGCTAGCACGTTGGCCTTGTCCACCGAGGTGACCTGAGAGCGGCGCTCCCGAGCCGCCCGGAAGGCCACCTCGGCGGTCCTCCGGATCTCTGCTTCGCTGTACTCGCTGGTGTCCATGGAGTGACGGTTCGGTGCCCGACCGGCGACCCCCTTGGGCCGGCCGAAGTAGATCCCGCCGGTGAGCTCGCGGACGAAGAGCAGGTCGGCGCCCCGGAGGACCTCCGCCCGGAGTGGGCTGTACTTCTCCACGCCCGGCCAGACCCTGACCGGGCGGAGATTGGCGAAGGCTCCGAGCCCGGAGCGCAGCCGGAGAAGCCCGGCCTCCGGTCGCACGGGCGCATGGTCCCAAGCGGGTCCCCCGACAGCTCCCAGGAAGACGGCATCGGCGGCCCGCGCCGCGTCGAGGCTCGGCTCCGGAAGCGGATCCCCGGTGGCGTCCAGAGCGGCTCCGCCGATGAGATGCGGGCTGGTGATGAGGCCGACTCTCACCGACCGCAGGGCTGCCTCCAGGACGCGTAAGGCCGCCGCGGTGACCTCGGGGCCGATGCCGTCGCCGGCCAGCACCGTGAGTCGCAGCGCCTTCAGCTCATCGGTCACCCGGCAGCTGACCTCCGGGCGGCCTGGGCTCCAGAGACTTCGCCGACGATCTGGGTCAGGGTCTCGTCCTCGACCTCCTTGGAGGTGTCCGCCACTTCCAGAAAGCGGGTCCAGACCGCCTGGAAGGACTCCGGCGGGAGCTCCAGCCCGATCCGGTCCAGCCGGTGCCGCAGAGCGTGGCGCCCGGAGCGGGCGGTGAGGACGATCCTGGACTCCCCGGCGCCGACTTCCTCGGCCGCGATGATCTCGTAGGTTCGGCGGTCGCGCAGAACCCCGTGCTGGTGGACCCCGGAAGCGTGGGCGAAGGCGTTGGCGCCCACCACCGGCTTGTTGGCGGCCACCCTCATCCCGGTCAACGCGGCGACCAGCCGGCTCGTCGGCCCCAGCTCGGTGGCGCACAGGTTGTCGGCCAGCCCCAGCACCGGACGGCGGACCCGCAGGGCCATCACCACCTCTTCAATGGCGGTGTTGCCGGCCCGTTCCCCGATGCCGTTGATGCACCCCTCGACCCGACGGGCCCCGGCCGCGATTCCCGCCAAAGAGTTGGCGGTGGCCAGCCCCAGGTCGTCGTGGCAGTGCACGCTGATCAGCACTTTGTCCATCCCGCGCACCTCACGGCGGACCGTCGCCACCAGGTTCTGGAACTCGCTGGGTAAGCAGTAGCCGGTCGTGTCGGGCAGGTTGATCACATTGGCCCCGGCGTCGACGGCGGCTTGTACCACCGTGCACAGGTAATCGAGATCCGCCCGGCCCGCGTCCTGCGGTGAGAATTGAACGTCTTCGCACAGATTCCGGGCGTAGCCGATGGCCTCGGCGGTCTGGGCCACCACGGTGGCGCGATCCAGACCCATCATCTGCGTGATGTGGATGTCGGAGACGCTCATGAAGACGTGGATGAGGTGCCGGGACGCGTCGCGGACCGCCTGATAGACAGCGTCGATGTCGCTCCGTTTGGTCCTGGCCAGCCCGGTCACCGCCGGTCCCTTGACCTCGCGGGCGATCTGCTGGACCGCCTCGAAGTCGCCCGGGGACGAGGCCGGGAACCCAGCCTCGATGACGTCGACGTTGAGCCGCTTGAGCTGGTGTGCGATGGCGAGCTTGTCGGTCGGGTGCAGGGTTGCTCCGGGGCACTGCTCGCCGTCGCGCAGGGTCGTATCGAAGAATTGCACCACCTCGGGCTGGGCGCCCTCCTCGCCGACCTCGGCTACTGAACCCTCCCGGGAGCTCACGACCTGACCTCGGGGCTGCCCAATCCGGCGGGGACCGCCTCAGTCGCGCTCGAGGGCTCGGTGGGAACGTCGGCAACCGGGCGGATCCAGGGCATGTGAGAACGCAGCTGCTGGCCCACCATTTCGATTGGTTGGTTCGCCTCCTGGGCGCGCTTAGCCAGGAAGCCTGCCCGCCCGCCGCGGTTCTCGTCGATCCAGCTCTCCGCGAAGCTGCCGTCCTGGATCCGGCCCAGGATCTCCCGCATCCGCTGGCGCACGTGCTCGTCGATCACCACCTTGCCGCTCGTGTAGTCGCCGAACTCAGCGGTGTCGCTGACGCTGTAGCGCATCAGCGAAAGGCCGCCCTGGTACATGAGGTCCACGATCAGTTTCAGTTCGTGCAGACACTCGAAGTAGGCGAGCTCCGGCTGGTAGCCGGCCTCAGTGAGGGTCTCGAACCCGGCCTTGACCAGCTCGGTGACCCCGCCGCAGAGCACCGCCTGCTCTCCGAAGAGGTCGGTCTCAGTCTCCTCCCGGAAGGTGGTCTCCAGCACCCCGGCCCGGGTCGCACCGAGGCCCCTGGCATACGCCAGAGTGCGTGCCCGGGCGGTCCCCGTCGGGTCCTGGTGGATCGCCAACAGCGCCGGGCAGCCGATCTCTTCTTTAAAGCAGGTGCGGACCATGTGGCCGGGTGCCTTGGGCGCGACCATCGCGACGTCGCAGTGCCGCGGCGGCTGAACCGTTCCGTAGTGGATCGAGAAGCCGTGGGCGAAGAGCAGCAGGCTGCCTTCCCGCAGCGCCTCGCCCAGCCCGTCTGAGAAGAGAGCCGCCTGCTCATGATCTGGGATCAGAACCATTACCACGTCGGCGTCACGCGCCGCTTCCACCGCCTCTTTGACCTCGAACCCGTCCGCGATCGCCTGGGCCCGGCTGCGGCTCGTGGGGCGGAGGCCGACCGTCACCTGGTACCCGCTGTCACGCAGGTTCTGGGCGTGGGCGTGGCCCTGGCTGCCGTAGCCGAGGACCGCGATTCGAGCCCCCTTGAGGGCGTTTGGGTCGGCGTCGGCGTCGTAGTACATCTTCATCTCTCAGTCCTCCCTCCCGGATCCGGGGCAGAAGCGGGGCCGGAATCCCCGGCGTAGTTCGTGGCCAGGGCCAGCGGTCCGCTGCAGACCCAATCGGAACTGGGCCGCCGCCGCAGCTCTGCCAGCGCCTCCTCCAATGGCCCAGGTGGGCCGGAGATCGCGGTGATCGTCCGAACACCGGCCTGGCGCACCACCTGGCCGCCGACCCCATCGGGCAGCCTGGCAAAGGCCTGATCCACCTCGTCGGAGCGGAGATCGACGAGCGCCGTGCTCCACTCCACGGTGGCGGAGTTGGTGATGTCCTCCACGCTGACCACGTCGATCAGCTTGGTCAGCTGCTTGACGATCTGTTCATGAGCCTGGGTGCCGGCGTCGATGCGCAGGCTCATCGCGACCACTCCCGGCTCGGCGCTGGGGCCCACCGCGCAGGTCTCGATGCCGAAGCCGCGCCGCCCCAGGAGGTTGGTGACCCGCTGGAGGACGCCGCGCCGGTCCTCCACCCGCACCGAGATCAGCCGGATCCGGTCTGGGTGTCGGGTGGTGGTGAGCCCGTCGGTGCCGGGGGCCAGCCGGGGGGCGGCGATGGCGGGCGGGGACATCAGGGCCTCGGGCACTCAACGAAGTCAGAGAGACCCTTGCCGAGCGGCACGATCGGGTAGACGTTGGCGTTGGGGTCGATCTGGAAGTCGACCACCGCCGGGCCGGGGTGGGCGAAGGCTGCGTCCAGCGCCGGGCCGATCTCGCTGGACTGATGGACCACCGCCCCGAAGCAGCCGAAGGCCCTGGCCAGCAACACGAAGTCGGGGGTCAGCACATGGTCGACCTGAGAGCGCACCCCGCCGTAGAAGTCGTCCTGAAACTGGCGCACCATGCCCAGCTGGCGGTTGTTGAGGACTATCGCCTTGACCGGCAGCTGGGACTCGACCGCGGTTGCCAGCTCCTGCAGGGTCATCACGAATCCCCCCTCGCCGCTGACGCTGAGCACCTGGCGGTCCGGGTTGGCGGCCTGGGCGCCGATGGCGGCAGGGAGGGCGTAGCCCATGGTCCCTTGACCGCCGGAGTTGAGGAAGTGACCCGGCCGATCGCCGGTCCACGCCACCGCCGCCCAGATCTGATTCAATCCCACGTCGGCGACTGTGATGTCGTCCGGGCCTAGTCGGGAGTAGCAGGCGGCCAGCACCTCCTGGGGTTGGAGCAGCCCGTTCTCCGGATGGCGGAGAGGGTGCTGGACCTGCCAGTTCTCCACCTGGGCGCGCCAGGCGGGCCGGGACTTGGCGCTGAGCCGGGCGACCAGCTCTTCCAGGGCGGCCTTGGCGTCTCCCACGATCTGGCAGTCGGCTTTGACGGTCTTGCCCAGCTCGGCGGGGTCGATGTTGATGTGAATGATGTGAGTTGCTCGAGGCGCGAACTCGTCCAGGCGGCAGGTGACTCGGTCGTCGGCGCGCATCCCCACCATCAGCAGGACGTCGCAGTTGGTCACCGCTCGGTTGCAGTAGCCGGTGCCCATGAAGCCGACCAGTCCTAGCGCCAGCGGATGATTGCTGGGGAAGATTCCGGTACCCAAGAGCGTCGTGCCCACCGGTGCGTCGCAGGTTTCGGCGAGCGCCCGGAGAGCAGCCTGGCCGCCTGCGATGGCGACCCCGCGGCCCGCCAGGATCATGGGCCGCTCGGCCGCCGCCAGGAATCCCGCGGCCTGGGCCAGTTGTGATGGGTCCGGCCGGCCCGGCGCCCGGTGTGGCCGCTGCCGCTTGATCGGCCCCGCCACCGCGTCGACCCTTTGCTGCTGGATGTCCTTGGGGATATCGATGAGGACCGCCCCCGGCCGTCCCGTGCGGGCGATGTGGAAGGCTTCCGCGACCACCCCGGGGATATCGGCGGCATCGAGGATCTGGTAGCTGTGCTTGGTCACCGAGAGGCTGGAGCCGATCACGTCCGACTCCTGGAAGGCGTCGGTGCCGATCGACGCGGCCGCCACCTGACCGGTGATCGCCACCACCGGCACCGAGTCGAAGTGGGCCGTGGCCAGTCCGGTGATCAGGTTGAGGGCGCCCGGACCGGAGGTCGCGATGCACACGCCCACTTCGCCGCTGGCGCGAGCGTAGCCGTCGGCCATGTGGGCGGCACCCTGCTCATGGCGGACCAGGACGTGCCGGAGCGGGAAGTCGGGCAGGTGCTGGTAGATGGGCAGGTTGGCGCCGCCAGGAATCCCGAAGACCGTGTCCACCCCCTCTTTGACCAGGGCGGCCAGCAGCAGCTCGGCGCCGGTCGTCCCGGGGGTGAGGGCCGCTGCAGGAACCTGCCGAGTCGCCCGGTCGATGGTGGCGGTGGTGGTCACGGACTAACTCCGCTCAATCCGAGCCGTAGGCGTTGCCGATCGCTGCCGTAACGGCGGCGTCGGCGGCCAGGCTGCGGAGTGGTCGCTGCGGGTCGGCGGCACTCTGACGGCTGACCCAGTTGCGGCCGGCCTCGTTGAGCTCGATGTCGTCGGGAAACTGTTCTGAGCCTCCGGACTGGTCTGTTCCTGGCGATGGGGTGGACACGGGGTTTCTCCTTCGGTGGTGGCGGTGAATGGAGGGCGGTTGACAGATGAAGACGGAGCCTTCACAGCGCGCTGGGTAAAAAAAAACGGCCCCCCGGGGTTTCCGGGGGGCCGGTGATTTCGCCAGGTCACGCAGACGCTAGCTGATCAGCCCTCCGGGAATTAGGAGTACTAGGACCTCTAGGCCCTCGGCGATCAACAGGACGCGCTGGACGTTCCGCAAAGTGGGCTCATTATCCGGGCCGCCCCCTGAGGTGTCAAGTCACGGATCGGTCGCGGTTCGGGAAGGAGACCATGCGCTGGGCCAACGGACGCGCATCTCCCTCGGTACCGACCGGTCGCCTTGGTGCCAAGCCCATGGCTACCCACCGCTCCCCAGACAACTCAAGTTACGGATTGAGTTCGGCTAGCAGCGCCTGCAGAGGCGGGCAGCGATTTCACCTGTCCGCACCCGCGACCCGCCAATTCGTCACAAAAGTACAGGGGTGGACGCGTCGGCTTAGTGCTTGACACGGTCTTCCGGCCCCTGCCATCCTCGTGCGGAGGGGAGTCCGTCCGGATCCCACTTGCCATTGGCGTGGACCCGAGCCACCGGCCGGGGCCGGNNATGGAGAGCACCACCCCCAACTCCAATCTGCCGAGCCGGGGGCTGGTCGTGGGGCGCGAGCGGGCCGCGGCCCGGGCCATGCTGAAGGGCACCGGGCTGACCGATGCCGACCTGGCCAAGCCCCTGATCGGAATCGCCAACACCTGGATTGAGACCATGCCCTGCAACCTGGGGCTGCGCGCTCTGGCGGAGCATGTCAAGCAGGGAATCCGTGCTGCCGGCGCGACCCCTTTGGAGTTCAACACCATCGCCAT
>PKXR01000244.1 GCA_003133485.1 Candidatus Dormiibacterota bacterium | reverse complement strand
TGGGTGAGAAAGTCCCCCACCACCGACTCCCGGAAGTGCTCCGCCATGTTGAACACGTAGTGGGGTATCCCCAAGCGGCTGCAAACCCGACGGGCGTCCTCGACCGCGTCGATCGAACAACAGCCGCCCTCTCCGCGCTCCATCTCCGCCGTGCCCCAGAGGCGCATGGTGACTCCAAGCGTGTCCAGGCCGGACGCCGCCGCCAGCGCTGCGGCCACCGAGCTGTCCACGCCGCCACTCATGGCAACCGCCACTACGGCGCCCGGCGGCAGCCGCCGTCCACCCAAGACCGAGGTCTCGATCGGGACGATGCTGCCGACCCTCTGGGCCAGCTCCTGAGCCCGGCTGGCGCCGGGGCTAGGCACCGCCGGCGACCGCGGGCACGATGCTGAGCAGGTCGCCCGCATCAAGGGTTGCCTCCAGCCCCCCGGAAGTCCGGATGTCATCGTCATTGCGGTAGACGTTGACGAAGTGGCGTAAACCCCCGGCGGGCTCGAAGATCCGCGGCTGGAAGCCGGGATACTGACGCTCGAGGTCCTTCAGCGCCTCGGCCACGGTGCCGCCCTCGACGTCTACCTCGGAGGCACCGCCGGTGAGTTGCCGCAGCGGACTGGGCACCCGCACCTTGACGCTCACTTGGAACTTCTCCTCACGCAATTCAGTATAGGCAACGGCGGTTGTCCCTCCGCGACGGCCCACTCGAGATCACCAGTCGGTCCGCGGAACCGGGTGCCATGCCCCGATCCACGGCGGTCCCTCTCCGACGTCGTGGAGTTCAGCGCTACGCGTTCGCGGTGGGAGGCTCAGCCGGGCGGACGTCCTCGGTTTCAGAAACGATGACCACGGCCGTGCCGTAGGCGATGATTTCACTGACGCCCGAGGCCAGCTCGTTGGAGTCGTAGCGCATCGCAATCACAGCGTTGCCGCCGACCGCAGCGGCGTGCTGAATCATCAGCTCGTAAGCCTCTTGGCGCGCATGATCGCTCATCTTCATGAACATCGTCTGCCGTCCGCCGACGAGCTGCTGGAGGCCGGCGCCGACGTTCCCCACGACGGACCGGGAACGGATCATCAAACCGCGGACCACGCCGAGCTGGCGCACCACTTTGTAGCCGTCAAAGTTGGTGCCGGTGGTGACCCAAAGCGGCGGTGTGTCGCGCCCCGTTTGGGGCGGCGGTTGGTAGCTCATGGGCGCGAGTCTAGCAGTCGCCTGCCTCGACCGGGGCTGACTGCGAAAGTGTCACCGGCAGGCCGTCGACGCCGTGGTCGAGACTCCCATGGAGCAGCGCGTCGTAAACGAATTGCGACCACGTTTCCATCTCCAAGTAGTAGACCCCGAGCTCGTCGACCAGAGCCATCCGACCCTCCAGCTTTTCGCGCTCGCGAACCTCGACCGAGGCGGCGTCGGCATCGACCAGGATCAGTACACCCAGATGTACCTGACCCACCGCGCCCGTGTCGTCCTTGAGTAGCCCCACTGCTCTTCCGGAGAGCTCGCGATCGCAGACCACCTCCTCGCCCCATTCCCGGCGACAGCCCGCCAGCCAAGCGCTCCCCGGGTCGCCATCCCCAGCATTGATGTGACCCCCAACCCCCAGGGTGACCTGACCCCGCAAGCGCGGTTCGCTGCCGGCCCGCAGTCGCCGCATGGTTAGGATCCGGGCGCCGTCCTGAACCACCAGGTGCGGGATCACTTGCTGCCACTCGGGCTGCGCCTCCACCTCCGAGCGGGGTCGAAACTCGCCCCACTCCTCGATCACTTTGAGGAGCTCCCCCACCCCGCCCAACTTGAGTCCGTGCCACGATCCCTGGGGTAGGGCGCGCTCACGGGGCACCACCAAAACCAACTCACGGCCGGCTCCGCGGGCAACCGCCGGCGCCGAAGCTACCGTGGGGGGCATTGGGAAAGGATAGGTGCGCCCGACTACGCTGGGCGAGATGCCGAGCCCAGTCTTCTGTGTCGTCGGAGCGGGAATGGCAGGCGGCCGGGCGGCCACAGCGCTTCGTGATCGCGGCTTCGACGGCCGACTGGTCCTGCTCGGCGCGGAGTCCGAAGCCCCCTATGAGCGCCCGCCTCTCTCTAAGTCGTACCTGACCGGCGAGCTGCCCCGCCGCAAGCTGTTCCTGCAGTCCGCTGCCTCTTACTCAGACCAGTTGATCGAGTGGCACTCAGAGTCGACTGCTTCGTCCCTCAACGTAACTCAGCGGAGCCTGCAGCTGGAAGATGGTGAGTTGGTCACCTTCGACCGTCTCTTGCTGGCGACCGGGTCGCGGCCCCGGACCCTGGACATTCCCGGTGCCAACCTGCCTGGAGTCGTCACTTATCGGACCCTGGCGGATGCCGACCGGTTGCGGGCGGAGCTGGAGCTGGGACCAAAGGTGGTGGTGATTGGCGGTGGGTTCCTCGGTTCGGAGCTGGCCGTGGCTGCCCGGGCGCAGGGCTGCCAGGTGACGGTCCTGGAGGCCGGCGAAGTCCTGCTCTCGGCGCTGGGCTCCCTGGTGAGCAACTACTGCGCCGACCTTCACCGCCAGGCCGGCGTGGCACTCATCCTGGGCGCGAGTGCTGACCGATTCCTCGGGACGGAGCGGGTGGAGCAGGTGGTGCTGCAGGGCGGCAGATCACTGCCCTGCGACCTCGCCCTCGTCTGCATCGGCGCCGTGCCTAACTCTGAGCTAGCCGGACAGGCGGGACTGCAGACCGATCCCGGAGTAGAGGTGGACGAGCTTTGTCAGACCAGCGACCCGGACATCTTCGCGGCCGGCGACGTGGCGAACGCGTTCAACTCGCTNNTGGTGGAGCCCGCGTTGGCAGCGGCGACTCCGGGTCGAGCATTATGACAACGCTCACCAGCAGGGAATATTTGCGGCGGGGGCGATGTTGGGAGACACGGATCCATACGACCCGGTTCCCTACTTCTGGACCGAGCAGTACGGCTCCATGATCCAACAGGTTGGGGTCACCGGGCGGCTGGCCGAGGTGGTGATCCGTGGCGACTCCCTGACCGGCAAATTCTCCGNNTTTTCTACATTGAAGGAGGGCGCATCAGCGGCTGCGTCGCGGTGAACCGCTTCCCCGACCTGGCCGCGGCCCGGCGGCTCATCGCAGCGCGAGTAGGCGTCACCGCAGCGCTTCTGAGGGACCCGGACCTGGACCTCCGGTCGTGGTCTCAAGCAGCGGTGGAATCAGTCGGCAACGCCCAACCTTAGCCGGGCGCGAACTCCAGCCCCAACCGTCGTCTGGTGATGGCGATCGCTTCCGGGTTGTCGTCCACCAGCAGGTACCGCCGACCCAATGCCCGGGCCGCGACTCCGGTGGTCCCGCTGCCGCAGAAGAAGTCAGCCACCAGGTCGCCCTCCCGACTGGAAGCCCTCACGATCCGATCCAAGAGCGCGAGCGGTTTCTGGGTTGGGTAGCCCGTCCTTTCCCTGCCGCGGGTGGGCACGATCGTGAGCCACCAGGTGTCGGTGGGTAGCTTGCCCCGGGCCGCCTTCTCAGGCCCGACCAGCCCGGGCGCCATATACGGGATGCGCTCAATCTCAGATCGCTGGAAGATCCAGCGGTCCGACTTCGAGTACCAGAGGATGTTGTCGTGCTTGCGGGGCCAACGGTCGCTCGGCCGCCCGCCGTAGTCGTAGGCCCAGATGATCTCGTTGAGGAACCGCTCGGGGCCAAAAATCTCATCCAGCAACAGCCGGGCGTAATGGGCGGCGCGGAAGTCCAGATGCAGGTAGATCGAGCCGTGGGGCGCCAGCACCCGGTGGATCTCGAGGAGCCGCTGGTAGAGGAACTCCAAGTAGGGGTCACGGCCCAGGTCATCGCGGTAGCTGATGCTGGAGACCACCTCGAATTGGTACTCCCGGCCGCCGAACCCGTGGCGCCGCCCACCTCCGCGGCCAGTCCGGATCGAGTCCAGCCGCCGCACGCGGCCGGTCCCAAACGGCGGGTCGACGTATACGAGGTCAAGGCACCCGTCCGGAAGGGACCTCATTAGTTCCAGGTTGTCGGCCAGAACCACCTGGCTGGAAAGGGGCTCGGACCAGGAGGCCGGCCCCTCGCCGGCCGCCGGAGCCCCACCGGGTACAGTTGTCAACTCGGCCCCATGATCCCACCGTCAAGGGGTCGGAAACCTGTGGCAGCTGAGGGGTTGGTCTCCGCTGGCTTGGGACAATCTGTCCTAAGTAGCGGGGGTAGACTTATTCTCCGGGGCCGATGTTTTACGCACAATTTGTCCGTAAGATTCGATTCAGTGAGCGACAACGGCGAGGCGCCGGTACGGGTGGCGATAACCGGAATGGGTCTGGTCACCCCCATCGGTACCGGAATTGATGCGGTCTGGGAAAGCCTGACCCAGGGTCGATCCGGGATCGGCACCATCACCCAGTTTGACGCCTCCGCGTACCCGACCCGGATCGCGGCCGAGGTCACCGATTTCAACCCCGAGCTCTACATGGACCGCAAGACCGCGCGCCATGTGGCCCGTTACTGCCGTTTGGGGCTGGCCGCCGCGCGGATGGCGTTGGCCGATTCCGGGCTCAAGCCGGAGGAGATGGGCCCCGATGACGTCGGGGTGGTGGTGAGTTCCGGGGCCGGAGGGATGGAGGAGATCGAGCGCGGCCACCAGGTGCTGATCGACCGGGGAATCGGCCGGATCAGCCCCTTCATGGTTCCGATGATGATCACCGACATCGCCTCCGGGCTGATCGCCATCGAGCTCCGTTGCGGCGGTCCCAACTACGCCGTGGTCAGCGCCTGCGCCTCCAGCGGGCATGCCCTGGGGGACGCCGCCGAGGTGATTCGCCGAGGCGACGCGATCGCCATGATCGCGGGCGGGGCAGAGGCGGCCATAACCCCTTTGCTGATGGGCGCCTTCTGTCAGTTGGGGGCGATGAGCAAGCGTAACGAGGATCCCTCCGGGTCCTCCCGCCCATTCGATCTAAACAGGGATGGATTCATCATGGGCGAGGGCTCGGTGATCATGGTCTTGGAGGAGATGGAGCACGCCCGAGCGCGCGGGGCCAGGATCTGGGCGGAGCTGCTCGGCTGCGGCGCCACCGCCGACATGTATCACTTCACCGCTCCCGATCCTTTCGGCAACGGCGCTGCCAGGGCGATGCAAAAGGTCATGCGCAAGGCCGGGATCGCCCCGGAGGACGTCGACTACGTCAACGCCCACGGCACCTCGACCCCCCTCGGCGACCTGGCGGAGACCTTGGCGATCAAGCGGGCGCTGGGAGACCGGGCCAGCCAGATCCCCATCAGCTCCACCAAGTCGATGAGCGGCCACCTGCTCGGGGCCGCTGGGGCGCTCGAGGCCGCCGCCTGCGTGTTGGCCATCGCCCGGGACTTGGTGCCCCCGACCATCAATCTCGAGCTCCCCGACCCTGACTGCGACCTCGACTACGTGCCCAACCAAGCTCGGCCGGCGCACATCGATGTCGCCCTTTCCAACTCTTTCGGCTTCGGCGGGCACAACGCGTGCCTGGCGCTGGGCCGAGTTGCGGCCTAGCCAGAACCAGGAGATCAGACCGTGAGCGAACCATCCGCCAACGACACCCCTCAGTCGACCCTCGACTTCACCGAGATGCAGAAGCTGGCCGCCGACATCCTGGGGGTGGACCCGGATCAGGTCCAGATGGACGTCAGCTTCGCCAAAGATTTGGCGGCTGACTCCCTCGACATCGTCGAGCTGATCATGGCCATCGAGGACCGCTACCAAGTTTCGCTCCCCGAGGATGAGCTTGAGCACATGAAGAAGGTCGGAGATCTCTGGACCTTCCTGCTGGCTCATCCCAGCACCACGAGCCAATGACCTCCAGCAGCGCGGCGCTCCCGCCGCAATCAATCAATCTCCGCCGGCCGGTCGGACTGCTCTTCCCTGGTCAGGGCGTCCAGCACGCCGGGATGGGCCGCCAGCTGGCCGCCATCTCGAGCGTCGCGGACAAGATCATTAGCCGGGCCCAGGACATCCTGGAGATGCCGATCCGCCGGCTCTGTTTTGAAGGACCCGACCTCGAACTTCGCCGCACCGAGAACCTCCAGCCTTGCCTGATGGCTGTCTGCTGGTCCGCCTTCGAGGCCTACCGCGACCGCTTCGGTCTGGAGGCAGTTGAGGTGGTGGCCGGCCACAGCATGGGTGAGATCACCGCCTGCGCGGCTGCTGAGGCCATCTCCTGGGAAGCGGCGCTTCTGCTGGTGCGGGAGCGAGGAAGGTTGATGGCGGACGCCGCCCTCTCCACCCCGGGCAGGATGCTGGCCATCGTCGGCCTGCTGGAGCCCGAGGTAGAGCAGATCCGGATCACTGCCAGCGCGGCGGGCGGGATCTGGCTGGCTAACTTCAACGCCCAGGACCAGTTCATCTTGAGCGGCGAGGCCGGGGCAGTCGCAGTGGCTGAGCGGTTGGCTACCGAGGCCGGTGCCCGCAGGGTGCTGGTCTTGGAGGTACCCCTGGCCGCCCACTCTCCCCTAATGAGCCGAGCCTCGGCGAAGTTGAGTGAAGCGGTGAAGTCCCTACCGCTCAGGGCCCCCAAAATCCCACTGATCGGAAACGGCACCGGCCTGGCGATCAACACCGTGCGCTCGCTGCGGGCGGAGTTGAGCGGACACCTGCTCAGACCGGTGCACTGGGCCCGCACCATGACCTCCATGCAGGCGCTCAGGGTGGGAACCGTGGTGGAACTAGGCCCGGGTCGGGTGCTGGCCAGCCTCGCCGCCAAGCACATGCCGGGAGTGGCGACCTGGAACGCCGACGAGCTCCTGGTCGAGGGCGCCGAGTAGCGTGGATCTAGACCTCTCCGGTCACTCGGCGCTGGTCACCGGGGGCGGAAAGGGAATCGGCGCTGCCATCTCCCGCGAGCTCTCCGAGATGGGCGCCCGGGTGGTGATCAACTACCGCGCTGACCGGGAGGGGGCGGAGGCCACTGCCAGCTCGCTCGGCAATGCTTCTGCTTTTGGCGCCGACGTCGGCGACCCCGGGCAGGTGACCAAGATGGTCGCCGAAGCCGGGCCCTTTGATGTGGTGGTCAATAACGCTGGCATGCTCCGAGACCGGTTGCTGCTGCGGATGTCCGTCGACGACTGGGACCAAGTGCTGCGCACCGATCTCTCAGCCGCTTTCCACGTGACCAAGGCAGTGGTCCCGTACATGCTGAAGAGCCGCTGGGGCCGGATCGTCAACATCAGCTCGATCGTGGGGCTGGGTGGCAATCCCGGGCAGGCCAACTATGCCGCCGCCAAGGCCGGCCTAGTCGGGCTGACCAAGTCGGTCGCCAAGGAGTTGGGGTCGCGCAACATCACCTGCAACGTGGTCGCGCCGGGATACGTGCACACCGAGTTGACGGCCTCCTCGATCACCGCGGAGATGCTGGCCGAGCTGATCAAGCTGACGCCGCTGCGACGCCAGGGCACAGCGGAGGAAATCGCTGCTGCCGTGGCCTTTCTGTGCAGCCCGGCCGCTTCCTTCATCACCGGCGACGTGCTGGTCGTCGACGGCGGACTCTCTGCCTGAACGCGGGTTCCAGCTACCCGTGGTCCGCAGCATGTGACCCCGCCTTCCGAGCTCAGTCGCGGAGGAAAAATATCGGCGCGCAACGACGCTCTAACTGAGCAAAAGTTGCCGTATTCCACCGGCGCCGGATTGGGGTGAAACGAATGGACGCCACTGAAGTCGAACGGATTCGGGAGGCCTGCCAGGCTGCGGACGACGCCCCCGATGTGGCCCCATGCGCCAAGGTGCTCGACCCTAAGGTGGGATGGGCCGCCAAGTTCGCCGAGCGGGGCACCTGTCATTAAACCAGAGGAGTTCCGAAAGGTCCGGGGCCGGATCCTGGTTGTGCTCCGTCGCGATAACCGGGGTCCGGGACAGCGGAGCCTCGGCACCCAGGTGCTAACGGACCACCACGGCTTGGTCACCCAAAGCCTGGATACCTGACCCCCGAAGAGGCGCTGGAAGCGCTCCAGCCCAACGTGCTCCCCAGCTCCTGACCGCCCGATCGACCTCCGCCAGCTGGAGGCGACTGCTTGGGCAGTCCTGGTGGCCGACCTGCTGCGGGAGGATCGAGCTCAGATAGCAGTCCCGGTGTGGCAGGTTAGATCTCCAGGCGGGACATTAGCCTCCAGCGGGACCGGCCTTCGAGAGCCAGTCGTGGTAGTTCCCTACGATCCGCAATGCCCCACCGCGTTCCCGGTTCCACTGTCCACCACCCGGCGGCCCGCGCACGGTTCACCTTCACTTGTGCCAGTCAGGCAGTGGTTGGGAGGGTAACCACCTACTGTTCCGAGACTACCTGCGGGCGCAGCCCGACGTTCGCAAGAGCTACAGGACGCTCAGGCGCGAACTGGCGCGCGTCTGGCCGGAAGTCCGTCCGGCGTACACCGACGCGAAGACCAGGTTCATCCTGGATGCCATGAGCAATGCGGATATTTGGGCGGCCGCCACCAAGTCGGGCGCGCTGGGGTGAGCCCGCGGACGGACTCGCTTAACCACCTACAGTTCACTCGTGTCCAACCCCTCTAGTTCACCGCCGGAGACTATGGCCACTGCCTCGTACCGGGAGTGGCCGGCCCACGCGGCCCTCACGGACACCGTCACCTGCGTGTGGGTCAGTGCCGTCTCCAACCAGCCCACTCCCCCGCAGGATCGGGTGCTCCCCGACGGCTGCATCGACATAATCTGGGACGGTCTCTCGCTGTTCGTGGCCGGACCCGACACCGGTCCTAAGCCGCTGGATGACCGGTCGGCAAGGTTCTTCTCGGGAGTCCGCTTCCGCACGGGACGGGCCTGCCAATTTCTTCGCATATCAGCTGCGGAGCTGGTGGACCAACGGGTCGCCATATCGGAGCTGTGGGGACGTGAGGCGAGCGCCAGCCTAAGCAATCGTCTGGAGGCCGCGCCTTCGCCACCAGCGGCAGCTCACGTATTGGAGTGTGCCTTACTGGCCAGACGCCCGGAAGCCGCCGAGCCAGACCCCGTCGTCGATGACCTGGTTGCCCAGCTTCGCGCCCGGGGCACCACGGCGGCCGACCCGTCCCGTCACCCGGTGGCCCAAATCAGTCGCCGGCTCGGTGTCAGTGAGCGCGAGCTGCTACGACGCTGCCGGGCCGGGGTCGGGTACGGTCCCAAATCCCTGGACCGGATCATGCGATTTCAGCGGGCCCGATCGCTCGCCACAACCACCTTGACGCTGGCGGACCTGGCCGCGAATTCCGGCTATGCCGACCAGGCCCACCTGGCGCGGGAGTGCCGGATGCTGGCCGGTTTGACCCCGACCGAATTGTTCAAGACAGCTGCCAGACCGCGGTCGTAGGGTGGACGCCGTGGCGAGGTCTTTCGCGGCGGGGCGCGA
>PKXR01000061.1 GCA_003133485.1 Candidatus Dormiibacterota bacterium | reverse complement strand
ATATGACTGCGTCCGTCCGAGATATGGGCGGCCAGCTGGTCCGGACCTCTGGCAATCCACCCGAAGCGGGCGCGATGACCCCGGAGCTGGCCTTCTCGGAGCTGCGCGCGGCTAGCAGGCGCGCTTTTCTGGAACTCGAAGCCAGGAGCCTTGCCGGTTAGGCCCTCAGGTCAGTAGACCGGCGTGCACCACTCCCGGTACTTCTCGATCTCGCCTCGCACGAGCTTGGCGTACATCTCGTCCAGCTGCTTGGTGAAGGGCCCCTGCTTCCCATCGGCCACCGGCCGGTGATCAATCTCCACAACAGCGGAGATCTGGGCTCCGGTGCCGCAGAGGATCACCTCATCGGCGACATAGAGCTCGGTGCGGTCGATCGGTCGCTCCACCACCGGGAGGCCCAGGTCCTCACTCCAGAACTGCATCAAAGTCGCCCGGGTAATCCCCTCCAGGATGTTGTCGGAGACGGCGGGGGTGATCAAGGTGCCTTTGCGGATGATGAAAAGGTTCTCCGCCGAGCCCTCGCACACGTGCCCGTCCTGGCCCAGCACGATGGCCTCGTCGAGGCCGTTCTCAGCGGCCTCACTCTTCGCCAGCGCTGAGTTCACATAGGTCCCGCTGATCTTGGCTCGCGCGGGGGCGGCGTTGTCGTCGATCCGACGCCAACTGGAGACCATGCAGCGCAGCCCCTTGGCGCGGTCGAGATATTCGCCGAAGGGCTGGGCGTAGATGAGGAACCCGTCCTCCAGGTCGTGTAGGCGAACCCCTATCTCCTGGGAAGCCTTGTAGACCAGCGGCCGGATGTAGGCGTCGCTGCGGAACTGGTTGCGTCGGAGCAGCTGGACCGTGATCTCGGTCATCTCCTCCGCGGTGTAGGGGAGCTTCATCCGGAGAATGGCGGCCGACTGGTGCAGCCGCTGGAAGTGCTCCAAGACGCGGAAGAGGTAGAGCTGCTCCCGTTCCCTATTCCAGTAGGCGCGGATGCCCTCGAAGCAGGCGGTGCCGTAGTGGAGTGCGTGGGTCATCAGCCCAAGGCGGGAGTCTCGATAGCGCCGCTGCTCGCCTTCGAAGAAGACCCAGGCCTCGTCCTGGTCGAAAACCTGACCGGCTGCAGCCGACTCTTCTTTCGAATGCGGGTCGAGCACCAATTGAGCGGAACCGCGGCGCAATTCGTCGGCTGCCATGGACACCATCCTTCAGCTCCGGGGAGCGGATCTGCTCGGACCGGGGGCAAGTATAAGGCGCCATTTCCGACTGACTCCGCCCGGGCTTCTGCCGCCCGGGCCCGGTTCTCCAACTTGGCGGTGATACCATCGCGCCAAGTCATGCGAACGCCACGGGTCGGTTCTGGCGTGACGCGCTGGCTGGTTCCCGGTCTCCACGTCAAGCGCTGGGTGGGGGTCACCATCGTCGCGATCGTGGGGATCGGCCTTGGGATCAGCTACGCCCTGCGCGACTTCTACCAGAGCGCCCATCTGCCGGCCTTCACCTACGGCTTGACCCTCCAGTTCTGGCCGCGCTATGTGCGGGCGGCGATCTTCCTGGGGATCGGACTCATCCTCCTAGCGGTGGGAATGTACAAGCTCACCCGCTCGCTGCTGAGCCCCTTCGTGCCGGGTGGCGACAAGGCCCTGGTCGAGCGCCTGTACGACTTCCGCCGCCTGCAGAAGGGGCCGCGGATAGTGGCTGTGGGGGGCGGCACCGGCCTCTCCACCCTGCTGCGCGGCATCAAGCGTCACAGCGGGAATGTGACCGCCCTGGTCACCGTCGCCGACGACGGCGGCAGCTCGGGCCGGCTGCGGGCCGAATACAAGGTGCTGCCTCCCGGAGACTTCCGCCAATGCCTGACCGCGCTGGCCGACGTCGAACCGCTGATGACCGAGCTCTTCCAGTACCGCTTCAAGGAGGGCTCGCTCAGCGGCCACTCCTTTGGAAACCTCTTCATCATGGCCATGAGCGACATCACCGGCGACTTCGAGCACGCCCTGCGGGAGTCGGGCAGGGTGCTGGCGGTTCGGGGCCAGATCGTCCCCACCACCTTGGAGACGGTCACACTCTGTGCCATCGCCGGCGAGGAGGTCCTGGTGGGCGAGTCCAAAGTCCCGACCGGCAAGGAGCCCATCCAGCGGGTCTTCCTGGTCCCGGAGCACCCCAGACTCAATCCCGAGGCCCAGCTGGCGATCATGAACGCGGAGATGGTGCTGATCGGCCCGGGAAGCCTCTACACCAGCCTGCTGCCCAATCTCCTGGTGGACGGGATGATCGAGGCGCTGCGCTCCACCCCAGCCATCAAGGTCTACGTCTGCAANNTTCGACTACGTGGTCGCCAACAGCAACCTCACCCTGCCTCTCTCCCCCGCTGCCCAAAAGGCGGGGGTTCATCGGGTGACCTTCGATCGCAGCCGGGCCTCGACCAACGGCCACTCGACCAAGTACGTGCTGGGCGACCTGGCCTCGCCCGCCATCACCACCCACCACGACCCCGACAAGCTGGCCCGCCTCCTCATGAAGCGAATCTGGTCCCGGTCCTAGCGGCGATTGCCTCCCGCTGGACCCGAGACGCCCTTGCCCAGCAGCTGCTGAGGTGCGAGCAGGTTCTCCGCAAAGGTCAGGGTCCGCTGCCCACCGTCGGCCAGCACCTCGCGAACTAGCTCCTCCAGCAACGTGGAGAAGGTGACCCCAGTAGCCTGCCAGAGGTAGAAGGCTAGGGAACCAGGGATGGTGTTGACCTCGTTCAGGTAGAGCTCCCCGGTTTCGGAGAGGAGAAAGTCAACCCTCGCCGTGCCGGAGCATCCGAGAGCATCGAAGGCGACCACGGCCAGCCGCTGAACCAACTCTCTCATCGACTCGGAGATGGCTGCGGGCAGCTCCCGCCGGAGGTCTTGGTTGTCCCCCTTGGAGCCGTCCGGCTCGGTCCCAGCCGGGCTCCCTCTCCCTTTCCCCTGACCGGCGTACTTGTCGACGTAGCTGAGCAGCCCGGCGCTCTTCATCGGGCGTTCCACTTCGGAGAACCGAGGCGCGAGCCGCTTGACCGCGCAGTTGAGGTCCATGGATCCCGGCACGGCCCGCTCCAGAACCAACTGGCTGTCGAATTCCAAAGCCCCTGAGACTGCCTGGTCCAGTTCCGGCAGATCCGTCGCGAGACCCACCCCGATGCTGGAGCCACCTCGGTTAGGCTTGACCACCAAGGGAAACCCCAGCTCGCCCGCGACTTCGCGGGCCTCCGAGAGGCTGGTCGCCCCCCGGCCCGGGACGATAGGTAACCCCATCGCCTGAAAGAGCCCCTTGGAACGGAGCTTGTCCATGGCGAGGGCGGAGCTGAGGGTGTCCCCGCCGACCTGGGGGATCCGGGCCATCGCCGCCAGGCCGGCCAGGGTGCCGTCCTCCCCGAAAGTGCCGTGAAGCACCGGAAAGAGCACGTCCACCGACAGCTCTCGAGGACGCGACAGCCGCGAGGTGCTGCCCGCCCGGAGCCGACCGGTCGAGAGATCGAGCAGCACCGCATCGCCCTCCACCGGGAGACGCCCGCGGAAGGCCGAGAGGTCGAGAAAGTCGGGCTTGGTGATCCAGCTCCCCTGCTTGGTGATGTACAGCGGAATCACGTCGGCACCCAGCTCGCGAAGGAGGGGCATCACCTGGCAGGCAGTTATGACGCTGATCTCATGCTCCACCGAGCGGGAACCAAAGACCACTCCGATGGTCACCCCCTCCAGGCTCATGCCAGCTCCAAGAAGGAATCTGGGAGGTCGTTCTCGAAGAGCACGACGCTGCCGGGTCCGGCCACGTCGGGCAGCCGGTGCTGGGCCTCCTCCAGGTTCCCGGCAACGGTCAGCTGCGAGGCGGGGTAGCCGGCCTCGGTCAGCCCAGCCACGATGGCTGCCGACTGAATCCGGCCGACCAGGATCACGTGAGTGCAGACCGCAGCCGCCTGCCTCCCCAACTCGCGCATGCTCTGCTCCTGCATTGACCCCAGCTCGATGAAGCCGGGCGTCACCAGCACCCGGCGCTGCCCGGGCAGGCTGGCCAGCAGGCGCAGCGCCGCGGCAGCCCCATCGGGGTTCGAATTGTAGGCGTCGTCGATGATGGTGATTCCGCTCACCCGGCTCACCTGGAGCCGGTGGGGTGCTCCCTTCACCCCGACGACCCGCTCCGCCAGGGTCTTGGTGGTAATGCCAAGCTCGACCGCGGCCGCCCAGGCGCAGAGGAGGTCGGCCAAGATCGGCTCGCCGTGCACAGGCACGCTCAGTTGGAGATCCTCGCCGGCGGAGCCTCGCAGACGCAGCTGGGACCCCTCCGGGTTCACCATGATCTCCTCGGCCCACCAGCGATCCCCTTGCCGGCCCACCCAGACCGGCCGCGCCCGAAGTGGAGCGGTAAGCAACGCGCGCTCCTCGACATCACCCGGGATCACGGCCACCCCGGTCTCCGGCAACGCCGCCAGCAGCTCCGATTTGGCTTCAGCGATCTTCTGCCGTGATCCGAACCGCTCCAGATGCATCACCCCGACCGCGGTGACTATGCCCGTCTGAGGATGGGTGAAGGAGCAGATCTCGGCGATCTCGCCCTGGCGGTAGGCTCCCATCTCCACGATCGCGAAGCGATGCTCCGGACGGAGGTCGTCGTTGATCGCGCGGCACACCCCCAAAGTGGTGTTGAAACTCTCCTGGGTGGCGAAGCAAGGGGTTTCCGGGGAGTCCAGCAGCTGGTGGAGGAAGAGCTTGGTGGTGGTCTTGCCGTAGCTGCCGGTCACTCCGATCACCAGGGGACCGAACTTTTCCAGACGCATCTCTGCCTGGCGCATGTACCGATGCCGGCGCCGGCGCTGATCCGGGGCCAGGAGCCCCACCGCCGCCCAGAGCGCGACCACTAGCACCAGGTCGATACCCGCGATCACCACCGCCCCGGGCCAGCCGCGCCAGAGAGACAGCAGCAGCGCCAACAGGGTGAGCGCCCCGGCGACCATCGCCAGTCGCTGGGCTCGCGCGGTCCAGCGGAGCTGCCCGCGCTTGTCGAACGGCCGGTTGGTGCCCCAGGGCAACAGCGTCGCCAGCAGCAGGTAGAACACCCGGGACGTGTCGCCGGGCCATGCCGCTGCCACGCCCAGGGCCAGGGCTCCCACTGCCAGGCCCAGCTGCCAGCGCCAGTTCCGGCGGAGTCGGCGCGCAGCGGTGCGGAGGAGCTGGAGCGGCTGGTACTCATCCAGCTGCAGTAGGTAGAGCCACCCCTCGAAGCGGCGCCGGGTCGAGGCCGCCGCTACAAAAGTCAGCAAGAGAGCCTGCCAGAAGGGGATGGTCACGTGGTCAGAGTGTGGCGTCCACGAAGGAGTCGAAGACGGCAGCGAACCGCGCCGGTTCGTCGACGAACGGGAAATGGCCGCTCGCCTGGAACTCGACCAGCTCCGAAGAAGAGATCAGCTGCCGTAGTCGCCTCCCGTACGGGTCGAGCGGCAGCTCCGTGTCCAGGGCGCCCCAGATGATCAGGGTCTGCACCTGGACCCGCTCGGCGACCCCGGATAGGTCCTCCTGGACTGCACGGACCAGGATCGGGCGCAATGGTCCCGCCGAGCGGTAGTCGGCCGAACCCATCCGCTGGCGCAGCCATTCAACCGTAGGCTCCGCCAGCCTGGCTGGGAGAACAGTTTCGACGGTCCGGCGCAGAGCGCGGAACGTTCGGACCCGTGCTCCCGGGCCGCCCGAGTTGGGGAGGCCCGCGCCGGAGGCCGCGCAGAGCAGGAGACGGTCCATAGGAGCCGCTGGCTCGCCGGCGAGGCAGAGGGCCACGCCGCCGCCATAAGAGTGACCCAAGACAGCGACCTGGTTCCAGTTCCGGCTCCGGATCAGTTCTCTCACCAGTTCCGCGTAGCTGGCCCTCGTCCACTCGGTCACTCCCAGTGGAGATTCACCGAAGCCGGGTAGGTCGAGAGCGACCAGTCGTCGGGAGGTTTTGGCCATCCGTATCAGCCCGGTGAAGCTTTCCGCGTTGGCCCCCCAGCCATGCAGGAGGAGGACTGGCGGGTCAGTCCCTTCGCGCTCCAAGAAGGAGACGTGGTGCTCCCCTAGCAGAACGGTCTGCCGGGTAGGCGCCGCCGAGCCGGGCGAA
>PKXR01000161.1 GCA_003133485.1 Candidatus Dormiibacterota bacterium | reverse complement strand
CACCCCGGGGTCGCTATCAGACCCTCCGAGATCGCCGGTGATGGTCTTTTTGCAACCCAGTCAATCGCCTCGGGCACGACCGTATCCCGAGTTGGCGGTTCGGTAGTCACGCAGGCTGAACTTGAAGCTCTCCCCGCGCAGTGGGCCACCGATCCAACCGTCAACTACATCGACTCCATCATGCTCGAAGAGGCTCGGCACCTTGTGCTCTCTCCTGGTCGGCTCAACCACTATGGCAACCAAAGCTGTGATCCGAACCTCTGGTGGATTGATGCGGTCACCCTCGCGTCTCGGCGCGACATCGATCGCGGCGAGGAGCTGACCCACGACTACGGCACTAGTACCGATCCACCAATTTTCGAATGGAATGTGGGTATGAGTCACGATTGTGTCGCCGGGTCATCACCGGTGACGACTGGCGGCTTCCCGAAGTCCAAGCGCGCTATGCCGACCACTGGGTGCCCGGTATCGCATAGCCTCATCCGAGCACAGCCGCCCCGGCAGACCCTGAAACCGAGCCCAGAGTTAGAACCTCCACCACCGGAGGGGCGCTTTGGAAGGTCCGTGCCGAATCCCGTGCCTGGTCAGCTGACGAACTCGCGACTGATGGCGGGCCGATGCCACAATGACCTCGAGCCTGCAGACGACTAAATTAGTGCGAGCGAAACCAGGAGCAGTTTGGAGGAAACCTCTGTGGGGATGACAGCTAGACAGGCGGGGACCGCCGCCGCCGAGAATGTCGGCGTCCCTCACTTCATGGGAGGCCAGAAGCGGCTAGGCCGGGAATCCGCCTCCCTTCCGGTCTATGACCCCTCCACGGGAAGACAGACCGGGACGGTGCCGGTCGCGTCAGAACTGGAGGTGGACGAGGCCATCGCGCTCGCCCACGCCGCCCAGCCAGCCTGGGGTGCCACCACCCTGGCGCAGCGCGCAGAGGTCTTCTTTCGCTTTCGCGAGCTCCTGACCCGAAACGCGGACCAGCTGGCGCTGGCCATCACGAGGGAACACGGCAAGATCCTCTCCGACGCCGGGGGAGAGATCTCACGTGGGCTGGAGAACGTGGAGTTCGCCTGCGGGCTGTCCCATCTACTCAAGGGCAGCAAGTCGGCGGAGGTCTCTTCGAACATCGACGTCGAGGAGTTCCGCTTCCCGGTCGGGATCGCCGTCGGCATCTCACCGTTCAACTTCCCGGTGATGGTTCCCCTCTGGATGATCTGCAGTGCCCTCGCCTGCGGTAACGCCTTCATCCTCAAGCCCAGTGAGAAGGACCCCAGCCCGTCGGTCCTGCTAGCCGAGCTCTTCGGCGAGGCTGGCCTGCCGGCCGGGGTTCTGAGCATCCTTCACGGCGACGCCAGCACCGTCAATCGGCTCCTCGAGCATCCCGATGTCGCCGCGGTGAGCTCAGTCGGGTCGACAGTGGTCGCTCGCCAGATTTACCAGTTGGCAGCTCGCCACGGCAAGCGGGTGCAGGCGCTGGGCGGCGCCAAGAACCACATGGTGGTCCTGCCGGACGCCGACCTAGAGGCCGCTGCCGATGCCGCCGTGTCGGCCGCGTTCGGGTCGGCTGGGGAGCGGTGCATGGCGATCTCGGTCCTGGTGGCGGTCGGAGAGGCGGCGGATCCCCTGGTCGAGCTGATCGCCGCGAAGACAGCCCTGCTGCGAATCGGAGCGGGAACTGATCCCTCGTCCCAGATGGGCCCCCTGATTACCGGGGCCCACCGGGATCGGGTGGCCTCCTACATAGCCACCGGCGAGCAGGAGGGGGCGACCGTCGTCGTTGATGGCCGGTCGAGAAGATTTGACAGCAACGGATTCTTCCTGGGAGCTTCCCTGCTCGACCACGTCAGCCCCGATATGCAGGTCTACCAGGACGAGATCTTCGGCCCAGTTCTATGCGTTGTCCGCAGTCCCAACTACACCGAAGCGCTCGCGGTGCTGAATGCCAATCCGTACGGCAATGGCGGTGCCATCTTCACTCGTGATGGAGCTGCCGCGCGGCGGTTCTGCCGGGAAGCCGAGGTCGGCATGGTTGGGGTCAACGTCCCCATCCCGGTCCCGGTGGGCACCTTCTCGTTCGGCGGCTGGAAGGACTCGCTGTTTGGCGACAGCCACATGTATGGCCCCGATGGTATTCACTTTTTCACCAAGACCAAAGTCGTGACTGGAAGATGGCAGGAGACCGGTGAAGTGCGGCCAGCGATCAACTTCTCCTTCCCGGCCAACTGATGAAAGAAGTCGCCGTGCCAGCTGAATCAACCGGGGAAGTTGCGGTCGACCGCGTCTTCCACACATGGTCGGCCCAGCGATCGGTGAGCCAGTTCAAACCTGCCGGGGCCGCAGGGTGCTGGTTCTGGGACGAGAGCGGTAAGCGCTACTTGGATTTCGCTTCCCAGCTGGTCTTCCTCAATTTGGGTCATCAGCACCCGGCGCTCATCTCGGCGATAAAGGAGCAGGCCGACCTGCTCTGCACCTTGGCTCCTGACTTTGCCAACGACACACGCAGCGAATTGGCCCAACTCATCTCGGCGCGAGCCCCAGGCGACCTCAACTACGTCTTCTTCACCAACGGCGGCACCGAGGCCAATGAGCACGNNGGCTCGGCTCCATACCGGCCGGAACAAGGTCCTGGGCGCCTACCGTAGCTACCACGGCGCGACCAGCGGCTCGATCACCGTGACCGGAGATCCGCGGAGGTGGGCCAACGAGCCCGGGATTCCAGGGGTGGTCCATTTCATGGGCCCGTACCTTTACCGCTCATCCTTCGGCGCCCAGACCGAGGCCGAAGAGTGTCAGGCGGCCCTCAGCCACCTGAGGGAGGTGATCGAGCTTGAGGGGCCGGCGACCATCGCGGCTATCCTCATGGAGTCGGTGGTAGGCACGAACGGGGTCTTGATGCCTCCCGCTGGTTACCTGGCTGGNNGTCACTCTGCGACGAGTTCGGGATCCTCATGGTCTGCGACGAGGTCATGGTGGGCTTCGGGCGCATCGGGGAATGGTTCGCGGTTGACGCCTGGGCGGTGACTCCCGACCTCATCACCTTCGCAAAGGGGGTGAACTCTGGTTACGTTCCCTTGGGTGGGGTCGTCGTCTCGGAGCGGATCTGGGCAACCTTCGCCGACCATCCCTATCCCGGCGGGCTCACTTACTCCGGGCACCCGCTGGCCTGCGCAGCGGGGATCGCCAGCATTCGCGTGTTCGAGGAGACCAACCTCCTGGAGCTCGTACGCCGCATCGGCCGCGAGGTGGCCCAGCCCGCCCTGCGCGAGTTGATGGAGCGCCATCCCTCTGTTGGCGAGGTCCGGGGCCGCGGATTGTTCTGGGCCGTGGAGCTGATCAAGAACCGGCAGTCGCGCGAGATGCTGGTGCCCTTCAACGCCAGCGGCGTGGCCAAAGAGCCCATGACCCAGCTGGTGGCTGCCTGCCGGGAACTCGGACTCTGGCCCTTCAGCCATTTCAACCGCATCCACGTCGCTCCCCCGCTGATCATCACCGAGGATGAGCTGCGAGACGGTATTGGGCGCCTCGACCAGGCCCTCGCCGTCGCCGACGAATACGTAGAAGGCTGACCGTCTGGCGGCGGCCTAGCCCAGCACCGGTGGCCGCCGACTTCGGGGCTGACCAAACTCAAGTCTCAATTTGGAGTCCCGTTCGGGCCAAGCCGGCCACGGCGGTGCCTCGATCTATACTCCGGCCGATGCACTTGGCCGAGATTCTCGTCAACGATGTCTCGGTCCTCTTAGAGATTTATGCGCTCTGCATCCTGGCCTGGGCCGTCATGTCGTTCTTCCCCGAGGCCTACGCAACGCCGGTGGGACACCTGCTCGAAGCATTGGTGATGCCGGTGATTCGGCCACTTCGGCGAGTCCTGCCGACCATCGCAGGGCTGGACTTCTCCCCCCTCCTCGCCCTGGTGTTGATCTTCGCGGTGGCAGAGCTGCTAAATGACCTCGCCTCGAGTGATTTCACTAACCCCCTGGCCATCGTCTTCAACGTCGTCTTCGAATTCATCAGTGCGGTGGCGCTGGTGATCGTGGTGCTGCTCTTGATCCGGGTCCTGATCAGCGCACTGCACCTCGACCCCTGGCACCCATTCGTCTATTCGATCAAGAGGATCACTGACCGCTTGGTGGCCCCGATCGAACGCGGCGCCAAGGTTCAGGCAGAGATGGCGGCGGTGATCGGGCTGGTGATCGCAGTGGTGGTGTACATCACCCTGGCCCAGGTCCTGTTCCCGTCGCTGCTGCGCAGCCTATATCANNAGCGGGGAGCCGGCGCCAGCGACCGAATCGCGTCGGCCCGGTAGGAGCCGGACCCGAAGAGCCCGATCACCTCCGCCTCGAGCTGGGGGGAGCCCGCCGCTTGCGCAGCTTCACCCTCGACCAACTCGTGGTCACCATCGGCGTCATGCAGGTGGAGGACGACGCTGGATTCGCCCGGGTGCTTCTTCAGGACTTCCGCGAGCCGCCGCAGCGCCTCTTCTCCCCCTTCATGGGCGCGCACGTGGATTACCGCGGCCGCACGCCAGTTGACCAGGACCGGGTCGTCCAGGGCGAGTACCTCCTCAGCGATCACGCGCGCCTCCTCCGGCTCCTCGGCAGCGG
>PKXR01000183.1 GCA_003133485.1 Candidatus Dormiibacterota bacterium | reverse complement strand
CACAGAACCGGCTCGGTCGCGGCACGGACAACCATTAACGTATCTCACGCCATTGTCTCGGAGGCACTCGCTGGGGCCGGGAATAAACTTGACTGGAGTGAACCGATTGCAGGGAGATGGCGATGTGGGCTCGGGGAATCATCGGCGTTGTCTTGGGCCTAGCGGGAATCGTCTGGATAGGTCAGGGTGCGAACNNGTGGGCATGGCGCAGCCGTAGGACGAGTACCACCTAACGACGGAATGGTCTGCTGCGGGACCGACTCGGAAAGCGCAAAGGTGCAATCGTCACGCAGACGTGGAGAGGCTCCCTTGTGGATGTCGAGGGACGCTGTCCAAGGTCACGGCGGCTACCACCCAGGTATGGCCAGGCCTGGACTCGACTGCCGGGCGTGACTGCGGACTACCTGCGGGCGCCNNGCACGGGCTATCGGGAAACCACCCACCCAAGCCCCGCACGACCAGATTGACGCGTATTCGGTGCCCGGGCGCAGGGTCCTCCGTCAAGAGGCAGGCGGGCGGTTTCGGCTCTGTAGGGGACGGGCGTTTCTGGGGTCTCCGTAAACAGTCTCTGGGGCTGGGATTTAGCGGCCTATTGCAACTCCGGGAAGGGTTGGCGGCTGGGGGCGCAACGAGCGAGCGGGTTCCGAGACGCTTAAGGTGCATTGACTCTTTCCAACGAGATGCCTTGCGGCGGTAAGAGTCAGAGGCATCCAGCAGGGCACCATTCGTCACACATGGTGGGCTGGCCCTGGATCCTGGTGCCCATGTGGTGCCTCGAGGAGCTGGTGCAGGTGGCGGGCCCTGGTGCCTCCCGGGGTACCCCCCTAAGCCCGCTTAGGCCGGCCCCCGGTGCCCCGTGGCCTGCCCGTGTCCTGCCGGCTCGAGGCGGCTTCTGGCTCCCCCTGGGACGGTGGGTGGCCAACNNGCGGGCTGGGGCGGGGTTCCTTGGCTGGCTGCCTGGTAAGCGAACTGCAGGCGGCTAGCCTGGTGTCCTCAAGGCGGGGAGGTGCCAGAGCGGAATGGTGAGGCGTAAATAACGCCGCCGCAAGCGTCGATCTCCGAAGGGGCGAGGATGCCTATGCTTCCTCCCGGCAGCTGCACTTGGAGATAGGTTGCAGTAGTGCAGGTCTGGGTGCCGGCGGGCACGTCACTGTACTGGAGCACAAAGGAGACCGATCCTCCGACCGGGATCGTGAGAAGGGTGGGTGTAGTACTTATCGAGGTGATGCCATCATTTCCATCGATCTCTGTCGTGGACGTGGACTGGGTGCCCATGTACAGCGTTAGGGTTGGGTATCCTTCCAGAGTGCAAGTTTGACTGGCAGCGTTGGTCAAAACCACCGCATACACAAGATGGCCTGCGGTGGAATCGGAGTTGCCCATCGCCACGTCCATCGATGCGGCGTTGCATGGGAGGATCGGGGGCGTCGGTACGGGACTGAGACTCGGTACGGGCGATTTGGTTGGCCGCGGGGTTGACACGGCTGACGGGCTGGGGCTGGATGAAGCGGGTCGGTCTGGACCGGCAGTCCCACAGCCGGCAAGGACAAGTACCGCCCCCGCTAGCAGGAACGCCTTACTAATCACCGGGGCAACTTTGCGGTCCGAATCTTCGCCACATTAAGTAGAAGCCCGCGCCCGTGGATGGGTTACGGAGCCAGTCCCGCCGCTCGTTCCGGTGCCGAGCCAGCTGAACGCGGTCGAGTCGGCCGCTGTGGGGGGGACGGGGGCGGGTCCGGCGATTCGTCGTTTGTTGGCGTCGAACCACAGACTGTCAACGGTATCCCGAGTAACAGTCGCGGAGTAGTTACTTATAGACAGACTTCTCGTGATAGGGTCCTCGCGCACCGATCCGCGCAGCGACGGCGTTTTGGCCCGAGCTTTCAGGAGGCACCGAGTGATGCAGCCGCCTTTCCCGCCCTGTGCCGCCTTCTTCGCAGCCAGATCGGCCGCACAGAACCTGGAGAAGGAGGTCCGTGTCCGGGCATCGATCCACTCTTAGTCGGCTGCTCTACGGCTGTGCTGGCGTCGCCGTGGGCTTGGGCCTATCGCTCGGGGCAATCCCAGCCCTAGCCGCCCCACTCCCGATCGTGGTGCTTAATCCCGCCGCGACCCGCGCCTTGCCGCCCATCACCCACTCGGCGACTGGTGCAGAAAGCCAGGTGAGCCTTCCCACACTGATGCAGGACGGGAGTGAAGCAGAAGCAGCGACTTCCCCTAAGCCAGCTCTGGTCACGAACAGCTCGAGCCAGTCGTCGGGCGCCGGAGTAGGCGGCGCCTACACAGCGCTCTCGCCAACCAGGCTACTCGACACGCGCACCGTGGGCCAGGGTCCCAAGCTCGGATCTAACTCCAGCCGCACCATACCGGTGATTGGGACATTTGGGCCGAGTGGCAGTACCGTGACGGTCCCTGGCGATGCGACGGCCGTGACGCTGAATGTGACTGTTACAGACACAACCGCGCCGAGCTTCCTGACGGTCTACCCAGCGGGCGGCTCCGTCCCGTTGCCGTCCAATCTGAACTGGACAACCGGTGACACTGTGGCAAATCTGGTGATCGTTCAAATAGGTAGCAATGGTGGGGTCAGCTTTTACAACAATCAGGGGGGAACCGACCTCGTGGTCGACCTTGAAGGCTACTTCGCGCCTGAAGCGATGGGAAGCACTGCGGGTAGCTACGTGCCACTCGCTCCCGCGAGGATCTGCGATACCAGATCCGCCTCGCTCACCGGATTCGCCAACCAGTGCGCTGGCCAAACTCTGCTCGAAGGTAGCACGCTGGTCGTGAATGTCTCTGGCGAGGGAGGTGTACCCGCCTCCGGAGTGGTTGGCGTGGTGGCCAACGTTACGGCGACAGACACCAACGAACCCAGCTTCCTCACGGTGTACCCGGGCGGCCGTACCCTTCCCAATACCTCCAACTTGAATTGGAGTGCTCACCAGACTATCGCGAACCGGGTGATGATCGCTATCACTGGCTCCGGCCAGATCGATGTCACCAACAATCAAGGGAGTACAGACGTGGTGGTCGACGTTGACGGCTACCTCACAAGTGGCACAGGTACACCCCCCAGCAATGAGGCGCTCTTCACACCGATTACTCCGTTCCGCGCTCGTGATACTCGGACCTCGGGTCCGTCGTTAGGCGCCGGCGCGACGATGACCCAGACTCTGGCTGGCTTGGATGGTGAGATCGCGAGCAACGCGAGTGCCGTGGCTCTCAACGTGACCGCCGTGGACACGACCTCTCCGAGCTTCCTGACCGTCTACCCGGGAGGCGCGGTGCCCAACGCGTCGGACGTCAACTGGTCGACCGGAGACATCGTTCCTAACCTGACGGTGGCAACTCTCAGCACTACTGGCTCGGTCTCCATCTTTAACGATCTCGGGACTACCGATGTGATTCTCGACGCCTTTGGGTATTTCGTACCCGAATCGGCTCAGCCGCTTGTGATCACCACGACTACGCTTCCCGCGGCCACCGAGGACGTACCGTACTCGGCCGGCCTAAGCGCCTATGGGGGCACTCCACCGTACTCTTGGACCATCGACTCCGGGTCGCTGCCGGCGGGCCTGGGAGTCTCCTCCGGCGGCGTGATCTCTGGCACGCCAAGCACCCTTGCCGCATTCAGCTTCTCCGTTGAGGTGACTGACTCGACCAGTCCGACTGCTGAAACCGCGACTGCTGCCTTCTCAGGAACTGTCGCCAGTGCCCCATCTCCCGTGATCACTACGACATCTCTTCCCGCAGGGACCGTCGGAGTTCATTACTCGACAACCCTCGTGGCGGCGAACGGGGCGTCGCCCTACTCGTGGGCGATTGCGAGCGGATCCTTGCCACCAGGGTTGGTTCTTTCGACCGGCGGCGTCATCTCCGGGGTCCCGACTACCTCGACCACCTTCAGTTTCGCGGTCACAGTGACCGACTCAGCATCACCGACTCCGCAGTCGTCGACAGCTTCGCTGTCGATCCTGGTGTATCTAGCCGCTTCCACAGTTCAGTACCCGCTCAACTGGTCCGGTTATGTGCTCGGGAGGGGCCCGTATACCTTCGCCTCTGGGACTTTCAATGTCCCCAGTCTCTATGTCGGCCAGACGGGCACCATGATGGCGGAGTGGGTCGGGATCGATGGGGCAACCAATGACGATTTGATCCAAGCGGGAATCGACGAGTATCCTGACCCATCGAACTCAAGTTTGTTCGACATCACCCCTTGGTGGGAGATCCTCCCGGCTGCGGAGACGCCTATTGCGATGACAGTGCTCCCGGGTGACAGCGTGACCGTGACCATTGGTCAACACAGCGGCTCAACTTGGGCGATTGAACTCACCGACAACACCACGGGGCAATCGTTCCTGACAGATCAGACGTATACCGGTCCGGGCTCGTCGGTGGAGTGGATCGTCGAGGCTCCTGATCTCGGTGGGGCGATCACTACCCTGGCCAGCTACACGCCGGACGTGACTTTCTCGAGCCTGCGTCTCACTGGAGCCCAGAATGTTCTTTACGAGGACATCATGGATCAAGGCGGCGCCCTAGTATCAACCCCGTCGAGCCTCACATCGAGTGGCTTCACAGTTGCATACGGGGACGTGGCTCCGCCTCCACCTTAGTCCCTCGGAGTCCTGAGAATCTCGGGTCCGGAACGGTAGTTCGAGCCGGTCGTGGCCGGGGTTACTCGCTGGTAAGCGGTCCCGCATCAGTGGCAGCTGTGGACTCCCGCTGACGATACTCAGCTATAACGGCGCGCAGCTCAGGGGGGCAATCCGGCGACAGGGGATCTACCGCCCCCTCGGGTCGTGCCAGTAGCAGCTGGCCGTCACCCGTCAGACACATCCAACCGCGGGGATCGTTTGGGTCGGTTATGTGGTCCTCGTGCCTCATCAGCCAGGCAACAGGACGTCGGCCAATTAGCCGGGACGATCGGATGGTCTGTGCGTCGGTAGCGGAAGTCTTAGTGGTCATGGGCAAAACTCCTAGCCGTGAGGGTGGGCGAGCCAGCGTTGAATGAAGAAGTAGCTGAATTTGTTGTTCGGCCGTTGGGTAACGGCATAGGTGAGATAGGCACCGATGGCATATCCGATGGCCGACGGGGAGGTGATCGTGCGGCCTGGGTTGACCCTACCGTCGCGTCGGTCCCTCCGCCGGAGCCCGCCACGGTGCCGTACACGGCAGCTCCGCCGGAGGCCTGCCAGTAGCCGATATAGATCGACTTAGCGTGGGGTGGATAGATCGGGGAGGTGGCCCCGGTGTACCAAGCACATCTACGCAAACGGGGAGCATCTGTTCCCAGCCACGTTTACCGGGCGGGGGAAGGATGTGCTGAACACCGAACTAGGGAGAGACGGCATCATTGCGTGGTATCGGAATCCAACGGGTGGAACGGCGGCGCTGGCGGTCCCGTATGAACAGTCAGGCACGCACCGCACGATGTATCCGGACTTTGTTTTCTTCCATGAGGAGGACGGTGGAATCGTCGCGGATCTCGTTGATGCTCACCGGCCCGATTCAGCGGACACAGGCCCGAAGTGGTCTGCCCTAGCCGAGTCCGCGGTCAAACACAGTAAGGAGGTGCGCCGCGTGCTGGCCATGATCAAGAGTGCCGACGGACAGCTTCTCAGTCTCGACTTGAGGAACCCTGACGTTGCGATTGAACTTGCCAAGGCGAACAACGAGACTGACATTCGGGCGATCTTTGCCGAATACGGTGGCACCTACTGACGGCGGGATCTAAGCCGCCTCCTCCTGCTCTCCGGCCTCGAAGGGCCGGAGGATGGTTGATGCAGCCTTCTGGATGCGGGCGCTCTCACGTCTTGTTCCGCAGGAATATGAAGTAGAAAGCGGCGAACACCACGACGATGCCGATATTCACAATCAGTCGTTCCAAGAAGTGGTGTCTGAGGAATGTGAAATCTGCACCGACTATGATGGCTATCATCACCACGGCATAAATCACGATGAGCGGGTTTCTGTCCATTTCAGTTACGACTCCTTCCGCGCCTGTGCATCTTGTGGTCCCCGTCCAACTTGTGGCTTCCTACGATATCAGCGTGGGCGGGTCGCCCAATGTGGCCGCGAGGTTGTCTGAAGCGAATCTCTACCTAGAGTGAGGGCCAAAGATTCTCGTGAATGTGTCCAGCCAGCGAGGATATGGCTCGACGCACTCGTCATCACCTCCAGGGCAGACACCGCGCCCTTGGCAGTGCGAGCAAGCGGCTGGCCAGTGCTCAAACTCCTCTGGCCGCCCTGATCCGCTGCAGTGACTACAGCGCTTGCCCCTCACGCTTCAAGCATACGCATCGTGGTAGTCGAAGCTGGTCTGCCTCGCCTCCGGGGTACACGCCTGCGTCCCAGCCGGGGCCTCTCATGCGCTTAGTGGAACGTCTCAGTAATCG
>PKXR01000086.1:8099-8264 GCA_003133485.1 Candidatus Dormiibacterota bacterium | reverse complement strand
GTGGTGTGGCCACCGACGTGGTCACGGGCAACCTGGCAGGCAGCGTCACCATCAAGGCCACCGGCACCGTGAACGGGTCGGCCACCAACTCCAACACGCTGACCTTCACGGTCACCTTCGGCACCGCCACCCAGATCGTGCTCTCGGGCTCGACGGCCAGCCTGG
>PKXR01000086.1:0-8006 GCA_003133485.1 Candidatus Dormiibacterota bacterium | reverse complement strand
TCGGCACCGCCACCCAGATCGTCGTGTCGTCGACCCCGGCGACCGCTACGGCTGGCTCAACCATCAGTGGAATCACCCTCACCGCTGAGGACGCCGCGGGCAATACGGTCACGACCTACACGGGTAGTCATAACATTGCATGGAGTGGCGCGACCACCAGTCCTGCTGGAAACGCTCCGAGCTACCCGACCACTGCGGTGTCCTTCACCAGCGGCACCAGCACGACAACGCTGACAGCCACCCTGTTCGCGGCCGGGTCGAACACGATAACAGGGTCCGCGACCTCTCCGACTGTTACAGGAACGTCCGGTGTGATCAACGTTGCTGCTCTTGCGGCGTCCCATCTTGCATGGACGAGTGAGTCCAACAGCGGGGGTATGTTATCCGGGCTCTGCTACTTCACTTGTACTTACACCTCCGAAGGTGGCAGCAGACCGACGTTCAAGTCCAAGATCAGCCTCACAGACCAATACGGAAACCCAGTGGTCAACTCCGGCAGCGCCATCACCGTGACCGTTAGTGCGTCGGGCGGCGGCACGTTCACCGGAAGTGCCGTCGTCACGATTGCGCACGGTGCCTCACAGTCGAGTAGCGGCGGTGACGGTACGGTAGCTGGAGAGATTACGTTCACCACTCAGAACGGTTTTTGGACGACCGACACCCTCTCCATGACCAACACGGGCAGTTACACCAACGCCTCGGCGAGTTTTAGCAGGTAGTCGTAGGCGGCACTGCGGGCTGTACCAGCTGGCACTGCCGGATCGGATCGGGATCGCGGAGGGCGTACCCCCACACGGGCTCGGGCATTTACCGCTCCCGCACCAGCACCACCTGGATCAGCGCCTTGGCGCTGGCCCGTTCTGACCGTCCAGGATGGTCTGGAAGTCGCTTATATCCCTGTACCAGGCACCGAGTACTCCCTGGAGACTTTAAAGCTCTCGGCGTTTCTGATGACCACCTGGTGTGGGTGATCGCGAATATTGCATTTAGCTGATCACCAAAAGTGGAAAGGTTCCGTGGCAGGAACGGAGCTCTGTCGGTGAGCAGAGGAGAACGGTCCCCTGACAGGCTTTGGGTGGCGGGTCCAAGCTTGAAGAGGCGCGGGTTGCAGTGTGAGGAATTCGGGATGAGTTTGCGGGTCCCGCGATCCCATGAGTGGGGCCCGGCGGCCCTGGCCCGGGATATCGTTCGAACTGGCGGAACGTGGGCAGGAGGTGGAACGCGAGAAGGCGCTGCGCTATCCGGAGCGAACCAAGCCGACGGCGCTGACCGAGGCGCAGGTAGCCCACCTGGAGCGGCCGTTCTGTGGTGTGCCCCGCGATCCGGGGCACGATCCTACACGGCGGCGGATCGTGGATCCGTCGGCCGATCCAACAGATGCGGGCTGCCACAGGTCAAGCGCTAGTCATTGGCGCGGTTCCAGGTTGGCCTGGTTGATAACAGCCAGCGTTCGAGGACAGCTAGAAAACTCGGCGGATCTCGACCCCGTGTCTGCCACGTGCGCCCGTCCACCCCGTTTCGATCTCAAAACGGTCGCAAGCAAGCTGAGGATAAGCCCCCTTATCGTAAGCTAAGCCCTCGTGCACTGGACCCCGGCGCCCTCGGCTACTGGTCGGAGAGCTAGGTCATGAGCTGGTCGACTTTGACTCAGTTCGCTGAGTCGAGGGCGTACTCGCTACTGCCGACGGGGACCCTTCAACCCTGACTGTGCAAAGGAGACTGAACCCTTCCCATGACTGCTAGGTAGTTGATGAATACAATTCAAATGATCGCCGGGAGCTCAGCAGAGGGGTCGCACCATTGAAGAGGCTGTATCCGCTTTGGCTCGGCGAAGCATGCTCTGACAAGAGCGTGTTGTCGCCCGGGGTCGGCGACGGACTTCGTGTCCACTTCCCCATCATCGGATACCTCGTCATCACCGAGTCCGGACGCCTCATCGTGATCGACACCGGGATCCACCGGAGCCACATCGAAGACCCGGACCGTACCTGGAGGGGGACCGCGTTCGCCGCGGAGCTGCGTCCGGTCATGCGAATCGAGGACACGGTCGACTACCGCTTGGCTGTTCTCGGCCTGCGCGCGGCGGAAGTGTCAGACGTCATCAACACCCACCTGCACTTCGATCACGCCGGTAACAACGACGCCTTCTCCAACGCCACCTTCTATGTGCAGCGCTCGCACTACGAGGCGGCCATCGATAATGCCTCTTTCCCCAACCAGTACTGGCGTCTCGATGGTTTGAACTACCATCTGCTAGATGGCGAAACCGACCTGGGGGATGGGATTTCCGTTTTCTCAACCCCCGGACACGTGCCTGGTCATCAGTCAGTGCTGGTCAGGCTCGACAGTGGCCTGAATATGATCCTCTGTGGAGACGCGATCTACGAAGAAGACAACGTCAGGCACGACACATGGGGAGGGCACGCCGATCCAGCCCTGGCACGGCAGAGCGCTTTGGAACTACTCGACCGGGCCCGAGAACTCAAAGCGATGGTGCTCTACGGCCACGACGCGGAGCAGTGGACAACCGTCCGTAAGTCTCCGGGCTGGTATGAATAGCCACCTCCTGGCGTGTCGACGAGTGATCGGCCCACGTGAGCTGGAAGCCCTCACACGTGCTGGACTTATGAACGGAGAACCGTCAGATGTTTCGGCTCAAGTTCACTTTTAGACCCCCAGCGTTACCGGGATTTGCCAAGCTCAATCGAGCTGTCTACGTTCAGGGTGTGCTGGGCCGACTCAACGCAGAGTGGTCGGTGGTAACACTCGCCAATGGGGATCTGGTCGCTGTGGCGCAGTACGAGTTAGACCCTAAAAGTGAGCTGTCCATCCATGAATCGTTGATGCTGGAAGCCAAGGAGGTGGCATTTGGTTTGCCCCTGGTTGCGATCGCCGTTAGTAGAGTTGCTTCTCCCCTAGCCGAGAAAGAGACTCCATTTTTGATCGGCGCAGTAGATCGAAGAGGTAATTGGCGACTCCGCAAGATCCAGAGCCCAATTTGGCAGCGACTCTATGCTCAACGGGCTCGTGGATGAACTCGAGCACCTTGCGCCGGTGCGAGTCGGGGGGTCCTGACCAGCGTGTTGACAGCTGACGGTGGCTCGCAAGCTCGTTCGGGTTGAGTCCTAGCCTGCTTGATCGAGAGTTCAGGGGTAGTGGGCGCAGGCGATGTGGCTCGGGTGCCTCTTCTCGGGCACGCGGAGGCGCGGCTTCGATCTCGACGACGACAAGAAGTGGCGCTAGCACCACTGCCCTCCCCGGGCGCGCCCGGCGGATCCAGTCAGGCAGCGTGGCTCGGCAGCTGAGAGTAACCAGGACTATGAAGAGGAGGAATGAGACGAACTGCAGCGAATCGTTGGCGATTTCAGCGCCTCGTCCCGGGATCCGGGCGGACAGCCAGGTCCAGTTGGCGAATTTGAAGGCGGCCAGCGCCATGCCGATCAGCGCTAACCGGTCTGCCGCGATCGGCAGTGGGCGACACCTGCCGAGGACCCAGTCGCGGAACCGTGTCAGCGCCGTCAACCCACAGTCGCCTCCGTTGACCGCGGATGCAGAGACCCGCTGCCAGGTAACCGCTTGCTCGGCCGCATATTGGCGCTCGAACCCCGGCCAGCGTGTAGTCGAAGGCAGTCTCGGAGCTAGACCTTAGAGAACGCTAGGCGCTGAAGGTAGCTCCGATCTCAGGAACGATGGCCGCCCCGCACCGTTGGACCTTCGCCTTCCGCGACTTCGGCGCCAAGGCGCCCGCGTGGGGTTAGCGCCAGGATCCAAGCCTTTTCCAAGCGCGTCGGCGGAATACTGCGTTGGCACTCGCCGCGGAGCGGCGCTCGGGGCAGACGGCTGGTACGCTGACCGGCGGGACACCAACCTACCGAACAGGCGACTCAGGGGGGACCGCATGGACGTCACAGCGCTAGTCGAAGGGCCAATTCCGAGTGATCCGACGACCAAGCTTCGGAGGGTGCTCCGACGGGTGGGTACCCTCTTTGTCTTCCTCGCCTTTTTGAGCCTCCTGGGAAGGGATGTCGGCGACTTCCTGTGGACTCTGGTTATAGGTCTGGTCTGCCTCGCGCCGTGGGCCAGAGCGAGGTGGAACTTCACTCAAGTTCGGCGCAGTGACCTAGCGGCTGCGGCGGCGCTCGGGCAGGACTTACGGGCTCACCAGCTCCCGACGGCCGTCACACCCAGGAGACTCAGTCCGGAGGACAACCACCTCGAGCCGGGCGAGCAGCTATACGTAGACGGCGTAAAGGCGCAGTTCCTCTCGTTCTACGGGGATCCCGTCGTGATCCACTCGGGTATGTTCCTCGCCATCGGCTCGCCGATCGCTTGGGCGTTCACGATCATTGGCAATCTCATGTTCTGGAGTCATGCTCGCAAGAAGCGCAGAGCTGCCGCTCCGCGTTGGCGCGACCCGGAACCGGCCCAAGTATGGGTCACCGATCGGCGATTCATCGTCCACGGACTGAAGGGTGGCCAGAGCTGGCTGCAGCTCCGCTTTGGAGACATGGGTCCGTCAGCCCTGGATCAGGACGGCATCATTCTTCAGATACCGAACGAACCCCTGCCGGCCAAGCTTCGGGTTCGTGCCCCCGGCGTGATCTACGTGCTCTATCGGTACTTCGCGACGGGACAGGTTTTCACCGTGACCTCGCCGTGGTGGTACGGCCACCCAGGTGCTGCGGCTCCGGGACTGCGAGCGGGAACTGATATCTGACGGCTAACGGGCCTGACCTCTCCCCCGACCAGGTGGGCAGGACCAAGTCGCGGCGCGCGTCCATTACCGTCGCGCTCAGGGAAGCCGTGGCGGGCTCGACCGACACAGAGCTGGCCTCGGGGAAGACACGCCGGACTAGGCGAGCGAGAACGTGAATATCGACGGGAAACTGTTCTGGCAGGGCTCATCCTCGGCGTAAGACTTGATCGCAGGGCGAGCCGGGGACGCCTACAGGTTGGAAACGGAGGCGCTTGCTCTGCGCTTGTCAGGGTTGATCTGCATGGCCCCACCTTCCTGGCAGATCCTCTGACTCGGCTGTCTTACTGATGGACTGGTCTCCGGCTACGATAAAGGTGGCTCGCCCGTGCGTGGACGTAGCCCGTTCCCGGACTGCAGCTGCGGAATTCATCCGGGGCTAGATACCATAACCGTTGGGAGCGCCAAGATGGGAATCAAGTATCGCGGTTCCCAGGTCCTTGTGATTGGCCATCGTTTTTGGATCAAGCGTGATCGTCCCGATGCCGATCGGGGCACCTGAATAGTGGAGGCCGTTGAGAATCATGTCGCAACTCGTGCAGCGGTGTTCGCCATTCATTAAGTACAGGTTGCCCACGCCGACCGGGTTTTGGGGCCCGGAGCCCCCTGCTTCGATGAAGTTTCCAGTTTGGGCAATGTTGATTGCCGCCTTACGAACCATACGGTCGTTTACATACAGGTTAGACTGGGGAAAGTCGGTCTCTAACACCGCAACTTGGTAGCTGCTACAGGTGATTCGCTCTTGGAGAACCGACCAGATGAACGGCGAGTCGTACTGGGTCAGCGCGTACTGGGCTGCGCGAGCGACCGTCCCAACCCTGGATGCCCCGGCCCACGAGAGCAGGATTGCCTTCCCGCCTTTGATAGCAGTGATCTCTGTCGTAGACGATAAGGCCGGATCGAGGAGAGTGGCGCCGTCCGTGCCGCCCGCCAGACTCTGGAAGCCCTCGGCTTGTTCCATTGGGAGCCCGGGAACGGGAGTAAAGCCAGGGCTCGACTCAAAGCCGGGCTCAGAAAACACGGCGCCGGAGTTAGGGCCGCTGGTCTTCCCGTCCACGGTAGCGACTTTTCCGTTGATGCAACCCACCGTGACCGGGCTGAAGTGAACAAATCCTCGGTACTGTTCCGCGGCCACGAAACCTGCCCACGACGAGGACGTGAACTGGGCCGGTGGGGCGGGCACATTGGCGCTACTATCGAGAAGCGAGCAGACAGCTACGGGCTCGTTTATCTTGGACTTTGACAGTGACACGGCGCATGCTTTGAGATCTCGACTTGGGGGGATAAGTGAGCCGAGTGTGGGGATGTAGCGGACCAGCTTGAGGTCCGGAGAGGTGTATGAAGTGACCTGCGGGAAGTCTCCCAATACCGTCTTGGCTAATGCGAGTTCGCTTGGACCCTCTTTGCCGTCGGTCTCGACACTGAGCTGAAATAGGTACTGGTTGTCTAGAACCAACAAGGACGAAGCGTTGTCCTGCTCCGCGGTATAGAACGCGGCGTTACCAAGACCAGGTTGACTTTTCGCCGGGGACCAAGGCGTCTTGATCTGATTGTAGTACTGATAGGCTGCCTGATCGCTAGTAAAGGGGCCCGTCACGGTTACCCCTGCAGAGAGGTAGCCCTTGGGTAGAGGCAAACGATTGGAGACCACGGAACGAGCATGGGGGTTTCTCCAGCCGCAACTTGAGCTAGGCACCGCTGGTCCGTTAGTGCCTTCGTTGGAGTAGTCATCTTCGCCCTGAAAGGCCACGGTTGCACCGACGTCCTGGCCGACCTGCTGGTTGCTGATCAGGACTGAGCTCGGTATGGGTGTATTCAGAGGCTGGCAAGCACTAGGTGGAGAGGAGGCGTCCATGCGTCCGGCTAGCTGCTGCACGAGTGCCAGGCGGGCAGTTTCAGAGAACGTGCCCTGGTAGTTCAAAATCAGGAGCAGAGTCACTAACGATCCCGACCAGATCACCGTGGATTCTAGGGAGGAGAAAGTACTCTGGCCCAATACTGAGTAGTTCATATTCAGGTAAAAGCCGGTGGTGCCGTGTCCGTAGCGAGGTGTCGGAAGAGCAGCGATGGTGGTGGGAGTTATCGGGACGGTCAAACCTTGGGCGGCGTTCAATGCGTCATTCTGCTGCGCCCAACAGTTCTGGAACGAAAGACTTGCTAGCTCCTCATACGCTAACTGGGCACTCGCGTTGGTGCCATCCGAGAAGACGGCAGTGGCGATGGTGGTCTCAGGTGTGCCAAAAGGGTTCTGTCCTTGGCCGTAGGCTTGGCTCACGTCGGCGTCAGGACCGGAGTCGAACTGGCTTAGTAGAGGGGTGCTGCCCGCACAAGATATGAACGCTTGGGCGAAGCCCTGGTCTTCAGGGTCTTGAAAGGTAAAGAGAGAGGGATCAACCGGCGAGAAGCCCGGCACGTCGCTAGCTCGCAAAGACACCGACGCTAGCGTCGGCGTAGTAGCCGCGCTGACCGCGCCCATGTTGCCCAATAAGGGCAGGACGATTAGGGCCGAAACCAGGAGGCCGACCGCCAGCCGCCCCCGGCTCATGGCCTAAATCCGTGGTACGGGTAAGCCACCATGCCCCGGGCGACCCCCGCCGGGATCTGCTCTGATCTCGGCGATGTCTTAATGACCTGTTGCCCTCCCGCTCCCTACGGCCGGAAGCCGACCGCGAAGCGAAGTGTACTGCCACACTGCCATTTTCGCCAGACCAGAAGCCATCGTTTTGGCCGCAGGTGCCCCTCTGTCGAGCCGATACCGGTTATGTCATCGGCTGATACTAACCCTGGCTGGTGCTAGGGTTAGTAGGTCTTCGCCCGGCATATTGGAGAGCCCGTGAGCGAGCGACCGGACAAGGAGTGGTTGAGTGATGGGGTTACCTCTAATCTCCCGGGCGAGCTGGTCTTCCCGCTTCAGAGTCGTGAGTTGATCGAGAGGATCTGTGGGACATGGTTCGCCACTGCTTCGCACCGCCGCCGGCCCCCAAGAGTCCATCTTGGTGAGGTCTCATGACCAATTATCCACCGCCCAACGACGTGGATCGCTACCCCGGGATATGAGTACTTCACAGTGGTGATCGTTCGGATGGAAGAGGTGGTCCTTGTCTAGCACCATTCCTCAGTACAGGGATAAGGCTGAAGTAGGTGTCGTGGATGTGGAGAGTGGCGGTGAGCCTGGGCGGTCGCGAGTGTCCGACCTAGGGCCTCTGGCCGCAGCCTGTCTGGGGTACATTCTGGTTGGCGCCCGAGTGTTCCC
>PKXR01000117.1:16919-17821 GCA_003133485.1 Candidatus Dormiibacterota bacterium | reverse complement strand
CGACTCCCAGTGTTACCGGGCGGTGACAGTGCACGATGCGGTAGGCGACCCACTTGCGATGCAATGGGGAGCTGACCATCCTCTGCGAGTAGGTGGCGCCGACACCACCACCATAGCCCACTAGTGTGGATTCTTGGACCCAGGCCATCCACTGCGGTGTGTTGCCGCCATCGGCGAGGAAATCGAAGACCTCCTCAATCGGCCGAGCGATGGTGGCCTTTGCCTCTGCGTAGGACAAGCAGTGCGTCTCCAGATTCGCGTCCACGGCGCTGGTGCCATCCAGCGCAACGACAGCTCGCATGGTATGCGGGTCGGACGAGCTGTGCTTGAGGGCGCGAGATCAGAAGCTGGGGAATTGACAAGTTTTTGACGTTCGGCCCATGGATGTTGATGTCCTGTTGATTCGGGTGGCGCTAACCTCAAAGCGTGCTTGATGTCATATGCGTCCTCTTGGTGATCTTCGGCGCCGTGGTCTTTTACCTGTTCGTCGTGGCCTTGGACAAGATCTGATGGACCTCGCCGACATCCTTCTGCTGATAGTTTCGACCGTAACGTTCCTTTATTTGGTCTACGCCATGATTCGGCCGGAGCGGTTCTGATGGGCTTCTGGGTAACGGTACTGGCGCTCATCGCCATCTTGGCGCTCGCCTGGCGCTTCCTTGGTTCGTACATGGCGGACGTTTACACCGGCAAGAGCCAGTTCCTGGCGCGTGTGGAGCGGCCTATCTATCGCGCTCTTGCAATCGATCCCACTGCCGAGCAGACGTGGAAGCGTTATGCCATTTCCACGGTGGTGTTTTCCGCCGTCTGCGTTCTCGCCGTCTACGCGCTTGAACGCCTGCAGGGATCACTTCCTCTCAACCCACAGCATTTCACTGGGGTGTCCCCCTTCCTGGCGCTGA
>PKXR01000117.1:0-16884 GCA_003133485.1 Candidatus Dormiibacterota bacterium | reverse complement strand
CATCGGGAACTTCTGGGTGGACCTTGTCCGGGGCACTTTCTACATATTGATGCCGATCAGCGCGGTGTTCGCCATCATCCTGGTATCCCAGGGTGCGATCCAGACCCTGGGCGGCTCTGCCCACATCCACGATGTCCTCAATGGGCTTTCGCAGACGATTGCCGTGGGGCCGGTCGCATCGATGTCGGCGATCGAGCACTTGGGAACCAATGGGGGTGGGTTCTTCAATGCCAACAGCGCGGTGCCATTCGACAACCCTACTGCTCTCACCAATCTGCTGCTCATCGTTCTGATGCTGGGCATCCCGTTCGCTCTGACCTACACCTTTGGCAAGATGGTGGGCAACATTCGCCAGGGAGTGGCGCTCCTGGTCACCATGATCGTCCTCTTCGCAGGCTGCGTCGCCCTCGGCGTGGGTGGTGAGACCGGACTCAATCCGGCGCTGGCCGCAGCCGGCTTGACGTCGCAGCAGCAGTCAGGCGGGAACATGGAAGGCAAGGAGACCCGATTAGGTCCGGCGGCCTCAGCGCTCTTCGACATCTCCGCCACGACCACGTCGACTGGTTCGACTGACAGTGCCAATGACTCTTACACCCCAATCGGAGATGCTGGATTGCTGACCGGCATGATGCTGGGCGAGGTCGAGCCAGGTGGGGTTGGAAGCGGCCTCTACACCCTGCTCCTGTCCGCGGTCGTTGCGGTATTCATCGGAGGCCTGATGGTGGGGCGGACGCCCGAGTACCTGGGCAAGAAGGTCCAGTCCCGCGAGGTGAAGCTGGCGTCGATCGGAGTGCTGATGATGCCCATCACGGTGCTGGCGTTTACCGCGCTCGCGGTCGCGGTCTCGGCCGGAGTGAGTTCTGTTTTCAACCACGGACCGCACGGGTTCTCCGAGATCCTCTACGCCTATGTCTCCCAGACCAACAACAACGGCTCGGCGATGGGTGGGCTAGACGGTAATACCACCTTCTGGAATCTCACCGGAGCCGCCGCGATGATTCTCGGACGGCTCGCCATCATTCTTCCGGTGCTCGCCCTCGGCGGCGCCCTCGCGGCCAAGAAATACGTCCCCGACTCGGTGGGGACGATGCGGTCTGACGCGCCGGTCTTCGTGGGCCTGTTGATCGGGACTGTGATTCTGGTTGGGGGTCTGACCTTCCTGCCGGCGATGGCCCTTGGCCCAATCGCGGAAGCGTTGGTTCGTCACGGAGTGTTTTTCTGATGAGCACCATCGGTATGGCGTTGCCCGGTGACAGACCCCTCGCTCACGAGGGGACCACACCTCCCTCGGCTCCTGCTGACGCGGGATCGGACTTGTCTGGAGTGGCACCAGGCGGAGGTCGTGGTCGTCGTCAGCTGCCCTGGATGACTCGGGGGATCGCGACCCGTGCCTTGCTCGATTCCCTTATCAAGCTCGACCCAAGAGTGCAGATCAAGAACCCGGTCATGTTCGTGGTCTTGATCGGGACCATCGTCACCTTCATCGAATCGATCTTCCATCCGTCGGTGTTCGACTGGGCAATCACGGTGTGGCTGCTCCTCACCGTTCTGTTCGCGAATTTCGCTGAGGCGACCGCGGAGGGACGGGGCAGGGCGCAAGCGGACACGCTGCGACGCATGCGCTCCGACACCATGGCTCGACGCCTGCGTGTTGACGGCAGCGAGGAGCGCGTGCTTGCGGTCGTCCTCGCCAAGGGCGACCGGGTGGTCTGCGAGGCCCAGGACATAATCCCGTCTGATGGAGACGTCATCGAGGGAGTGGCGTCGATCGACGAGTCAGCCATCACCGGCGAGTCGGCACCGGTCATCAGAGAGAGCGGCGGTGACCGCTCTGCGGTGACCGGAGGTACCAAGGTGCTTTCGGACCGGATCGTGGTAAAGATCACAGCTGAGCCGGGACACACCTTCATGGATCGGATGATTGAACTGGTCGAGGGCGCTAACCGGCAGAAGACCCCCAACGAGCTGGCCCTCACCATCCTGCTGGCGGCCTTGACCATCATCTTCGTCCCGGTGTGCGTGGCCCTGGCACCATTCGCCGGCTATGCCCACGGGCAAGTCTCGGTGGTGATTCTCGTCGCCCTGCTGGTCTGTCTTATCCCGACCACCATCGGTGCCTTGCTCTCTGCCATCGGCATTGCCGGGATGGATCGCCTGGTACAGCAAAACGTTCTGGCCATGAGCGGTCGGGCGGTGGAAGCCGCGGGCGACGTCAGCACTCTGCTGCTGGACAAGACGGGCACCATCACCCTGGGCAACCGCATGGCCGCCACCTTCACTCCCATCGGAGGGGTCGCTGAGCGTGACCTTGCCGACGCGGCGCAGCTAGCGTCGCTCGCCGATGACACACCCGAAGGTCGCTCGATCGTAGTTTTGGCCAAGGAGCGCTTTAGCATCCGAGGCCGAGAGCTGAGCACAACGCACCAAATCATTCCATTCAGTGCCGCGACTCGCATGTCCGGACTCGACATCGACGGCCGCCGGATCCGCAAAGGAGCCGGCGAAGCGGTAAGGAATTGGGTCAAGGAGCAAGGGGGAACCATTCCCGACGAGCTGGGTCCCATCGTGGAGCGCCTTTCTCGTGCCGGCTCAACACCGCTGGTCGTAGCCGATGGTACCCGCGTCCTGGGCGTGGTTGAGCTTCGCGACGTTGTCAAGTCGGGCATTCGGGCACGGTTCGACGAACTGCGCAGCATGGGCATTCGCACGGTGATGGTGACCGGCGACAACCCGCTCACGGCGGCGACCATCGCCGCCGAGGCTGGGGTCGATGACTTCTTGGCAGAGGCCACACCGGAGGCCAAGATGGCGCTGATCCGGAAAGAGCAGGAGGGCGGCCGCATGGTCGCCATGGCTGGAGACGGTACCAACGACGCCCCCGCGCTGGCCCAGGCCGATGTAGGTGTGGCAATGAATACCGGCACCATGGCGGCCAAGGAGGCCGGCAACATGGTTGACCTAGACTCCAATCCCACCAAGTTGATTCAGGTGGTGGAGATTGGCAAGCAGTTGCTGATCACCCGGGGGGCGCTGACCACCTTCTCCATCGCCAACGACGTTGCCAAGTACTTCGCCATAATTCCGGCCCTCTTCGTGGCGACGTATCCGCAGCTCAAGGCACTCAACATCCTGCGGTTGCACAGCCCGCACACCGCCGTGCTCTCGGCAGTGATCTTCAACGCCCTGGTCATCGTGGCCTTGATCCCGTTGGCGCTGCGGGGAGTGCGCTACCGGCCCTCGACAGCCTCGGCCCTTCTAAGGCGCAACCTTCTGATCTACGGGGTTGGCGGGGTCATCGCCCCCTTCATTTTCATCAAACTCATCGACCTAGCATTGACGGCCATGAGGGTCTACTGATGCTGCTACAAATTCGCCGCTCATTGGTCGCCATCGTGATCTTGACGGTGATCTGCGGGATCATCTACCCGCTGGTGATGACGGGCCTCTCGCAGTGGTGGTTCCCGGCTGAGGCCAACGGCTCGCTGACTAGTAACGGCTCGACGCTGATCGGCCAGCAGTGGAAGGGACCGGAATGGTTCCAGGGACGTCCCGATGCTGATGATCCACTGGTGACCGGGGGTAGCCAGCTGGGACCAACCTCAAGGGCGCTGGTTGCCGCCGTCCGCGCGGAAATCAAGGTCCTGGCCAAAGAGGGCATCAAGAACCCGTCTGCAGACCTGGTCACCACCTCTGGCAGCGGGATCGACCCGGATATCTCTCCGGTGGCGGCGCTGGTCCAGGTCGATGCCGTGGCCAAGGCGCGGGGCCTGTCCCCGGCGGCCGTGCGCCGACTGGTAATAGAAGAGGAGCAGGGACCCTACCTGGGCTTCCTGGGAGCAGCGACCGTTAACGTGCTCGAACTCAACGAAGCGTTGGCGAAACTTGTGGCTCGGAGCGCCGCCGGGGGCTGATCTCGGTGCGGTCAGACCTCGGGCGAACGCAGCTCGTAACCGATACCGGGATGGGTGACCAGGAACTCTCCGTGCTCGATCCCCAGCTTGCGCCGGAGGCGATTGGCATACACGCGCAGGTAGTGCGCGTCCGCCCCATAGCGACCCCCCCAGACATGGGCCAGCAGCTGCTCGCGAGTCACGACCCGTCCCGCGTTGCGAGCCAAGTACGCGAGCATCTCGTACTCGGTGGCCGTCAGAGCGATCCGCTGACCACCGATTGTCGTGGAGTGCGCGGCCAGGTCCATTACGAGTGGCCCGACGATCAGCTCTGGACCACCGGCCTCCTCGCGCCGGTGTCTCAGGGCGACTCGGATCCGAGCCTCAAGTTCAGCCATGCCAAACGGCTTGGTGATGAAGTCGTCGGCGCCGGCGTCCAGGGCGGCAACCTTCCGGTCCTCCTCCCCGTGGGCCGAAAGGATCAGAATGGGAACTTGGCTCCAGCCTCGAAGCTGGTGGCACACCTCTATTCCATCCATGTCGGGCAGCCCGAGATCGAGCACCACTACCTCCGGACGATGCCGGACCGCATCCGCCAAGCCGTCCGCTCCGGTGCGGGCAGTGTGGAGTTCATAGCCGCGGGCCCGCAGTCCGATGCCGAGCGCCCGGATGATCGCGGGCTCATCGTCGATCAGCAGGAGGCTGGGCACGACGTTGTGACTACGCTGCTGGCAACACGATGTCCAACTGCAGCCCCCCCTGGGGGCCGGGCCGGGCGCTGATCCGGCCTCCGGTGGCTTCTATGAAAGCCTTGCAGATCACCAACCCGACCCCGCTCGGCTCCGGCGACTTGGACTCCCTACGGCTGTCCGGAACCGGGCTGAAGGCGTTTGCCAGTCGCTCCGGGCTGAGCCCGGGTCCCTGGTCCACCAGCTCCACCTCCACCCAATCTAGCTGGTGCCGCGCACGGATCGCGATTGGGGTCCTGTTCGGGGTGTATCGGGCGGTGTTCTCAAGAAGGTTGACCAGCACCCGAACCACCAGGGCCTGGTCCACCCTCACCATAAGTTGACGGTCGACCTCGACCGCGACCGGACGATCCTCGAGCCGTCCCCGCATCGCATCCAAGGCCTCGTCGACCAGGTCAAGCAGAGACGCCCGCTCTCTGACCAGGCGCCGCGTCCCCGCCTCTATGCGGTACATGTCGAGCAGGTTCCTGACCATCCGAGTGAGGCGGTCGGTCTCCTCCTCGGCGGTGACCAAGAGCTCGCTTCGATCAGCTTCGGAGAGCGAGACTGAGGGGTCTCCCAGGTCGGAGAGGGCGGCCTTGATTGATGCCAGCGGGGTGCGTAGGTCGTGGGCCACGGAGGTCAGCAGGGCTCGCCGCCAGCTGTCAACCTCCCTCAGGACGCGACTCTGAAGCGCCTGCTCGCGCAGCTGCGCCCGCTCGACCGCCAGGGCAGCGTGGTTGGCGTAGGTTGTCAGTAACTGATGGTCGGTCGGGGAGAGTGGTGGCCCGTCAAGCAGGAGCATCCCGACTGAGCGCTCCGCCGTGGCCAGCGGTAGCGCGCGCAGCCCGCCCAGCCCGGCTAGGGCCACCGGGGTTGACGGAACGACCGTATGAGCACCGCCCGGGAGCGCCTCCGGGGGGAGAGGTTCTCCAGCCTGGGCGGCAATGGTCAGCTTATCCCCGAGCGGTAGAAGCAGGGCGGCTGAGCTGAGCCGGAACTCTGACTGGACGGTCCTCACCACTGTCGAGAGTAGTTCCCGCACGGCCCTGTCACCGACTAGGAGTTCGGAGACCTCAAGGAGGTGGCGCGCGTCGTCAGCTCGTCGGCGAGCCTGGACCCGGGCCGCCTGGAGCTGGGACACCACTCGGGCAACGATCAGCATCACTACCACATAGACTCCCAGCGTCACCCAGTCGCCGTAGTTAGAGACCGCCAGGGTGTAGTAGGGGCGGATGAACAGGTAGTCGTAGCTAAGAAAGCCGACTGCGATGGACACCACACCCGCGGACCAACCGCCGATGGCAACCCCGACCACCACCGGGATGATCAGAATCAGGCCGATGGTGCTGGACCCCAGATAGGCCCTGGCGGGGAGCATCAGGGTCGCCAGGACCGCGATCGCTGCGATCGCCGCGGCGGCGCCGGCGGCCCGCCGCCAGCGGGGCCAGTTCCAGAGGTCAGCCACTATCTGCTCCGCCGCCCTGGGCCTGACCTTTGATCCGTTTGACAGGCGATGCCGCGATGATGTGGATGTCCAATCCGGCCGGGACAGCCTGCTTCAGGAGATCTTTGAGGACTCCGCCTCGGCCCAGCCCCCACTTGCGGTCTTGGTCGGAGCCCACCACCAGCTGAGTTACGTTGTGGGCGCGGGCGAAGGCGATGAGTGTCGTGGCCACGTCGTCGCCCGGCACTGTCGACCACTTACCCCCCAAGGAGAGTGTGAGCGACTCCAACGCAGCCAGGGCTCGCTGATCGGATGGGCGACCAGCCTCACCTGTGATCACATGTACCACGTGAAGGTCACCCTTGGTTCGGGCCGCGATCCGGGCGGCTCGGCGCAGCACGCGGTCGCTGCTGGTTGCGAAGGCAGCTCCGACGAGGATGTGCTCACCGGTCTCGACCGGGGCCGACGTCGCCTCCTCGACTTCGCGCAGTAGCACCTCATCGGTTTCGTCGGCGACGAAGCGCAGTGCTAACTCGCGCAGAATTGTGAGGTTGTGAGTGGTGAAGAAGTGGGTGAGCGCCGCCGGCACCTCGTCCGGTGGGTAGACGTTGCCATGCACGATCCGCCGCCGAAGCTGCTCGGGTGAGGAGTCGACTAGCTCGGTCTGGTCGGCCCGGCGTACCACCCAGTCCGGAACCCGCTCCCTAACGGGGGTGCCGGTCATGCTCTCGATACTTTCGGCGAGGCTCTCCAGATGCTGGATATTGACCGTGGTGATCACGTTGATGCCGTTGTCGAGCAGCTCCAGCACGTCCTCCCAGCGTTTGGCGTGGCGGCCGCTGCCGGGGACATTGCTGTGTGCCAGTTCGTCCACCAGGGCAAGCTGGGGTCGCCTGGCCAGGACGGCGTCGAGATCCATCTCTTCGAACTGGGCTCCGCGATACTCGACCCGCTTGCGAGGCACCACCTCTAGGTCCCGCACGGCCTCCGCAGTGTGAGGCCGGCCATGCGTCTCGACGAAACCCACGACCACGTCTCGGCCCCGTTCCCGTCGCCGCCAGCCCTCATCGAGCATGGCGACTGTCTTGCCAACTCCGGCGGCGGCCCCCAGGTAGATGCGGAATTTCCCGGAGGGCGCGACCAAGCTCTCGCTGGAGTCCACCCGCGAGCTGTCGCTAGTAGCCGAAGGGTCATCGCTGGGCACGGCCACAGACTACCCTCAATAATTTACCGACAGCCCAAGTGTCCCCCGAGCTTCTCTCAGGTGGGGCTTACGCTCTGGCGGCACCGTCACATTTCCGACCCACTTCGGAACGGATGCCCAACAGTGTGACGAACGGCCTTCCGCAGGTGCCGCGGCCGGGCCGCCGGCACTCGACGTGAAGGCAGCACCCCATCCTTCAAGGCAGTCTTGAATTCATTCATGCCCGCACCCGTATTCAAGAAACCTCTGGTCGGCTCGAGTTAGGCGAGTCGGGAAGTCTGGTCGGCACATAGCGCGCTCGCGAAATGGAGCCGACACGGATATTCGCGTCGATTTCCGCCAAGCTGCTGGCTGCCTGGTTTGGCCGAGGCGAAACCGCTACAGTCGCGAATGTCTCGAGTCCCGATGAGAGTAGATCTCTTCATCTTTGAGTTCGTAGGCGGCGCCGTGTCGGCCAAAGTCACTACGCCGCACTAGGCAACTTGGCGCACCGGTGATAGCCCTGCACGATTGGTCACCCATTAACTGACCGCGGGAAGAGAGGGATTCGAACCCTCGGACGAGGTTAACCCCCGTCACCCGCTTAGCAGGCGGGCGCTTTCGACCACTCAGCCATCTCCCCGTTGAGGTCAGCGGTCGAGTATAGGCGTCGCTATTGGGCGGGCCCGAGCCCGAGCTCACTAGCGATTGGCGTGAGCCCGACCTTCACTACTTCGACGAGTTCGTCGACGTCGATCCCGAGCTCCTTGGCGCCGAGGGCGATGTCCTCGCGCAGCACGCTGCGGGCGAACGCCTTGTCCTTCAGCTTCTTACGCACTGAGGAGGTCTTGACCGCGCTCACGTCTCGGCCGGGCTGAACCATCGCCACCGCCATCACAAAACCGGTCAGCTCGTCGAGGGCGAACAGCCACCTTGCCATTTCGCTGTCCCGTGGCACCCCGCTGAAGGTGGCATGTCCCTGGATGGCCAAGACCACCTCTGGCGAGTATCCACGGGACTCGAGCACAGGCCGGCCCCAGAAGGGGTGCTCTTTTGGGTGCGCCTCGTAATCGAAGTCGTGGAGCAGGCCGGTGATGGCCCACTGCTCCTCATCGCCTGCCACGCGGCGGGCAGCTTGGCGCATCACCGCCTCCAGGGCAAGGCCGTGCCTGCGCAGGCTGTCGGTCTGGGTGGTCTCGTAGAGGAGATCGAGGGCGTCGGCTCGGGTGGGCATGACCACCATGGTCCCATCGGCTTGGCTTGCCGCACAAGCTGGTCCCGGGCTGCTACGGTCCCCGGCGTCATCGTGAGCAGCCTTCCGACACCTGATCAGGACCGCTTATGGCGGAATCTGATGGAGCTGGCTGAATTTCGGGAGCCGGATCAGCCGGGCTTCACGCGGCGTCTCTTCTCGGACCAATACCAGCGATCTCGTACTTGGGTGAGCGAGCAGATGGAGGCGGCCGGTCTCCGGGTCCGCACCGACCCGGTTGGGAACCGGCTCGGGGAGCTGGCAGGCGTGGACCCTGAACTCTCTCAGATTGTGATCGGGTCTCACACGGACACCGTGGCTGGAGGCGGGCGTTTTGACGGAATGTTGGGGGTGATCGGCGCCATCGAGGTGGCCAGGCTACTCCGCCAAAATGGAGTGCGGCTGCAGCACACACTGCTGGTGGCGGACTTCCTGGGAGAGGAGCCCAACCGGTTTGGACTGAGCTGTCTCGGCAGCCGGGCCGTGGCCGGGCAGCTGAGCTCCGGCTACCTACGGCTCCAGGACCAGGACGGGCAGACGCTCGCCGCCGCGCTGGCGGCGACGGGGTCGCACCCGGAGAACCTTTCTCAAGGTCTCTGGGCGGCGGAGCGACTCCATTCTTACCTCGAGCTTCACATTGAACAGGGGACGAGGCTGGAGCGGGCGGGCGTTCCTCTGGGGGTGGTTACCGCGATCGCCGGAATTCATCGGGCGGTGATCAGGGTGGCGGGCCGACCCGACCATGCTGGCACGACCGGCATGGCCGACCGCCGGGACGCCCTGGTGGTTGCGGCCGAGGTGATCCTGCTGGTGGAGCGCCTGGCCCAAGACTCAGGGCGCGGAGCCTCCGGGGTGGGCACGGTCGGGCGACTCAAGATCTCTCCCGGTGCCACCAACGTAGTTCCGGGGGAGGCCACCGCCTGGGCGGAGTTCCGCAGCTCGGATGAGGGGTGGCTCCAGGAACGCCACCGGGAGCTGGACGCGGGAGTCGGGGAACTGGCCACCAGCCGCGGCGTCGATGTGGAGGTCGACTGGGTCTCCGCCGAGCCGCCGATCGACTGTGCCGACGGGGTCCGCCGGGAGATCCGGAAGGTCGTCCAGGAGCTGGGGTGTTCGCTGCTCGAGCTGCCCTCGGGGGCAAGCCACGATGCCGCCCACCTAGCTCAGCTCTGCCCGATGGGGATGATCTTCATACCGTCGAAGGACGGTCGCAGTCACTGCCCTGAGGAGTGGAGTGAGCCTCCCGAAGTCGCCCTCGGAGTGGCGGCGCTTCTAGCCGGGGTCGTGCGGTTGGACCAGCGCGACTCCGTCTGATTGACCGGTGCGGAGGATCCCCGCTTTGAGTAGCTGGCGGCTGCCGTCCTGGAGCATCCAGTGGAGCGCCTCTGGGGTCGCCGCCCCAGCCATGGAGAAGCTCTGGGTGAGGAGCTCGGCGTTGGCCTGAGCCTCCTTCCACCCGACTGCCGCGAGGACTCCCTCCTGGGCCGCCGCGGTGCCGGGCACCCGAAAGCGGACCCAAGGGTCTTCGCGCCATCNNTGCCCTACCAGCTGTTTCAGGAAGGCGCTCGGAAGTGGATCCAGCTCCGACTCCGTGCCGCCGTCAGCAGGCACGGCAGGCGAAGACTTCGCTCTGGTAGGGGAGGGCAATCGACTGGCCGGGCCGACTCTGATACTCGGCGGCCAGCTCCAGGACCTGGTCGCGGAGGCGTTCTTGAACGGGCTGCTCCGAGGAGGCCACGAAGCTCAGCGACAGGACCCGGTCCACGAGCTGTTCCGGGGACGCGAGCTGCTCGTGCGAGAAGGCTCGCGACTCCAGCGGCCCAAAGAGCCGGCTGGAGCGCAGGTGCCGACGCCACTCTCCGGTGGACTGATCCGGTGAACCCTTGCGCAGCGGGTCGATCAGTNNTCAGTTCCGACACTCCCCGCCACAGCTGCGACCGTAGGTCCCGCCGATTCCACACCAAACCCAGCCGCCCGCCGGGGCGGAGGATACGGTGGATCTCAAGCAGCGAAACCTGATCAGCGAACCAGTGGAAGGACTGACCGGCGGTGGCGGCGTCCACCGAGCCCGAGGCCAGCGAGGTGCCGGCGGCGGTTTCGGCCAGCACCTCCACGCCGGCGACCGCCCGCTCCATCTCAGTGGCCATCTCCCTGATCGGCTCCAGGGCGATCACGCGGGCACCATAGGGGACCAGCTGGCGGGTCAGCTTGCCGGTACCAGCTCCCAGGTCGACCACCAGCTTGCCGGGCCCCAGTCCAAGCCGCGAGGCGAGCCAGCCCACGGCGGCCGCAGGGTAGGCGGGACGGCCCCGCTCGTAGGCGGCGGCCCCCCGGGCGAAGCCGGCAACGGCCTCTGGGTGCATCGACATCTCGACGATCGTAGCGCCACTCCGAACGGTCTTCGGGACCGATGATGCAGGTGGCGACCCCGAGCGGATTCGAACCGCCGATCTCCACCTTGACAGGGTGGCGTGTTAGGCCAGCTACACCACGGGGCCCCAGAGCGGGCCGGCGGGCGGCCGCCGGTCTGCCTCGCCCTCGGAAGGGCTGGCCGATTATACGTCCGGGTTCCAGACCACCCGACTCGAAGATCGAGTTGGGTCCGAATCGGCGCTCGCTAAGATGGCGGGGCCTCTTAGGGCGGGCCTAGCTGAGTGGAGGATCGCCTCGTTGAAGATCGCCGTATTGGTGAAGCAGATTCCCGATCCGTCTGGGGTCGGCCGGCTGAACCCCCAATCCCACCAGCTGGTCCGCGATCAGGGCGAGGTGGTACTCGACCCCGGGGACTCCTATGGGGTCGAGGCAGCTCTGCAGGTGGCCGCCACCAGCGGGGGCGAAGTGGTGGTCATCTCGATGGGGCCGGAGAAGGCGGTCGAGGTCATTCGCAAGGCGATGGCGATGGGGGCATCCGAAGGGGTCCTGATCAGCGATGAGCGACTNNTGCTGATCGCCTGCACCGAGTCCACCGACGGCTACACCGGGACGGTACCTGCGGCAATCGCGGAGTTGCTGGGCTGGCCTTCGCTCACCTTCGCCAAGGAGTTGGAGGTGACCCCAGGCAAGGTGCGCATCCACCGCCAGACCCCCAACGGCCACGACGTCGTGGAGGCGGAGCTCCCGGCTGTGATTACGGTGACCGGCGGCATCAATGAGCCGCGCTACCCAACCCTCAAGGGGATCGTCGCCTCGAGGAGCCGGCCGCTTGAGCAACCCTCATTGGAGGAGCTGGAGATCGATCTCTCGACCGTCGGCACGAGCGGCACCAGCCAACGGATCGTCAGCGTGGAACCGGCTCCCGAGCGTCAGGGGGGAGAGGTGATCGAGGACCAGGGTGAGGCCGCTAAGCGAATCGCCGACTACCTGGCCGAGCTAAAGGTGATCTGAGGGTGGCCAAGAAGATCTTGGTCTACGCGGAACTCGTGGGTTCCGAGCCCTCCCCAGTGTCGCTCGAAGTGCTCACCATGGCGCGCCAGCTGGGCGAGGTCGAGGTGGTGGTGCTGGACCAAAGCGCAATCGAAGCCGCGGCCACGCTCGGGGCCTTCGGCGCCACCACGCTCTACGCTGGCCTCGATGAGGCCTACCGGCAGTTCGTGGCCCAGCCCGCCGCGTCGGCTATGGCCGCGGTGGTTGAAGAGCACCATCCCGACCTGGTCCTGTTCGGCGCGACCTACGACGCCCGAGATATCTGCGGCCGGCTGAGCGCCCGGCTCGGCCTCACCGTGGTTGCCAATGCCACTGACGTTGTTCCCCGGGGCGAGGGCTTCGCCGCTGCCAGCTCCGTCTTCGGAGCCACCCAGAACGTCCTCACCGAACTCAGTGGCCCCAGCCCGTGTGTGCTCTTGAGACCCAAGTCAGTGAACGCGGAAAGTGCCTCCGGCCATCCGGCCAAGGTGGTCGAGATCTCGCTTCCCGAGGGCGCTCCCAGAGGCGCGCGCCGGCTGAAGTCGGTGGTCGCCCCGGCCAGCGGCCCCAAGCTAGAAGAGGCCAAGGTGGTGGTCAGCGGCGGGCGCGGACTGCAGGACGCCAGCAACTTCGAGTTGCTTGAAAAGCTTGCCGAACTGCTCCACGGCGCGGTGGGCGCCAGTCGGGCGGTGGTGGACGCCGGCTGGGTACCCTACGCCCGTCAGGTCGGGCAGACTGGAAAAACGGTCAAGCCGGACTTATATGTCGCCTGCGGGATCAGCGGGGCGATGCAGCACACGGTCGGGATGAAGGGGGCCAAGCACATCGTGGCCATCAATAAGGACCGGGACGCCCCGATCTTCAAGCTTTGCGACCTGGGCGTGGTCGGCGATGCTCTGAAGGTGGTTCCTGCCCTGATCTCCGAGCTGGAGAGCCGGGGAGTCACGGGATGACCGGGCCGCCAGAGCCAGCCTGGTGGGGCTGAGGCTATGACCGCTCATGGACTGCTGGCGCTGCGGGCTTCGGATGGAGCCACAGTCACGCTGGAGCGGTACCCGATCCTGCTTGGCCGGAGTATTGAGGGTGGCACGATCCCGGATGTCGATGTCAGCCATCTGGACCCCAACGAGGCGGTCGACAACCGCCACGTGGAGCTGACCCGGGTCCCGGCCGGAGTCGAGGTCCACGACCTCGGTGGGGTCAGCGGAAGCTGGGTCGACGGGCGCCGCCTGGCCCCGGGTGGCCGGGCGCTCCTGGAGGTGGGTGGCTCCGTCCGGGTGGCGGGAGTCGTGATGACCCTGATCGAAGTCGTCGGGGCCCCGCCGCCCCCGCCTTCGGCTCGCTCTCGCGGCAGTGCCGGCGCCTCCGCGACCTGGCTGGAGAACGGGCCCGCTCAGGGGATCCCGCCCCCGCCCTCGGCGGGTTCCTCGGTCCTGGAGAGGGAGCCGGAGGAAGCTCCTTCTCGGTCTTTGGAACTCGACCTGACCGGAGCCCCCGCGCTCACTCGGGAGCCTCTGGAGCGGGGCGCTGAGCTGGTGCGGATCAGGCCGGGATCGCCGCTCGAGATGCTAGTGGGACAGCGCTGGACCCAGCAGGGGAAACCGCTCTCTCTCGGGACGGTCGCTGAATCGGTGGATACGGCCCGCCGCGACTTGGACCTCCCCGACGAGGCGCTGAGTGGCGACGGCCATGTCGGAGACGTCGCCATTGAGTTTCTGCTCCCCCCCTTGACTGACCGCCCATATCTGGCTGTCCGGGTGGCTGCCCGAGTGGCCGCGAACCTTGACCAGGCCGAGCTGGCGGAGGCCCGTCGGACAGTGCTGGATGGTGCTGCCCTGCTGGTGGTGGGGCCCTGGCCGGAGCCCGCGCTCGCCGCGCTGGCGGAACGATTTGAGGCGAGTTTCGCCAGCACCAGGGTGCTCAGTTTCGGTGCCACGGACTGGTGGTGCCCGGCCGGATGGCCGGCTCTCGACCCGCACCATCCCGGGGCGGTTCAGGAGGCGCTGCTGACCGGAGAGCTCTTCATCGACCAACCCCCGGAGCCAATCCTGGCGGAGCTCATTCGGTCCCTGCCGAGGCCGGGAGGAGGCACCGTCCTGGCGCTGCGCCAGCACTCCCTGCTCGGCGGCCTAGAGCATCTGGCCAGGCAGATCGATCCGGCCCAGCTGGCGACCACCACAATTTGGCAGCGCGAGGAGGTGGCCCGGCTCTTCCCGGTGGCACTCAGCTGGCAGGGGGGCGGCTGGGAGCTTTCGCTGGTCTCGGTGGACGGCCAGGGTCGCTGGTCCGCGGACCGCCTCGGGCGCCGGGACTCGAGGAGTTAGGCGGTGGCGCAGCAGGGACTACCCCTTCCGACCTCAGGACCCTCGGTCACCAGCTACCTGGCGCTCGCCCTCTTGGTGGTGCTGGTGCTGGCGCTGGTTTTCTTCACGGTGAATGAAGGGTTGCTGGGGCATGTCGGGGAGGTGCGGACGGCGCTGGGGCTCCGGCGCGGCTGAACTTCCACCCGCGATTCACTCACAATGGCGCCATGCCGGTGCTGTTGCTGAACGCCTCGCTGCAACCGCTGAACGTCATCAGCCGTCGTCGCCTGGTGGTGCTGCTGACCAAAGAGCGGGTCGCATTCCTGGACGACGCCGTCAAGGAAATGGTGGTGGACGAGCTGGCCCAGCGCCGCTTCAGTGACGGGGTGATTGTCGTCCGGCTGCTGCGCAACATCGTGGTGCCGCGGCGGATGCTGCGGCCCAATCGTCGCAATCTGCTGCTGCGGGACGAGCACTGCTGTCAGTACTGCGGCATCCACGCCGCTCCGCCCGAGCTCACCATCGACCATGTGATCCCGGTCTCGCGTGGCGGCAACCCCAGCAGTTGGGAGAATCAGGTGGTTGCCTGCAAGCGTTGCAATAGCCGCAAGGCTAATCATCTCCCCGCTGAGGTCCACCTGCGCTTGCGTCGGCCGCCGCGCCCAGTGGTGAAGGAGTACGCCCATCTCCTCTTCCTGCGCTACCCCGAGGTGCGCACCGCCTATGAGGACATGGTGCGCTCGGTGCTACCCCATGGTGGATTCCCGCTCACCGGCCACACTGGAATGGGCGCTGGAGCGGTGTTATCTGCTCTGGGCGGCGCCCCGGGTTAGTCGTGCGGGGGGAGAGGGTCAGTCCAGCTCCTGGGGCAGGTGGAGTGGGGGCTCCTTCAGGTAGCGGGCCACGGCGATGCCGGACTGATCGATCCGCTCCACCAGCTCTGACGCGATTGCCATCGAGCGGTGCAATCCGCCGGTGCAGCCCACCGCCACGCGCAGCACTGATCGGCGCTGCGCCTGGTAGAGGGGGACCAATCGCAGCAGCATCGGCAGGAACTGACCGACCAGCTCCTGGGCTCCCGGTTGCTCCATGACGTACTCCCGGACCAAGGGATCGGTGCCCGGCTTCTCCCGCATTTCCGCGATCCAGTAGGGGCTATCGAGGAAGCGGGTGTCGACCACCCAGTCCGCCTCATGGGGCATCCCATCTCGGAAGGCGAAGGTGTAGCAGTCCACCCGGACCAAGTCGCGATCTCGCCAGTCGTCAAGGAGCTGGCTCAGATAGCCGAGGGTCGTCTGGTTTAGGCCCAGTAGATGCCGGTGGGGGCGGCGCTTCGGCGGATGGAATTCGGGACCCCTCGGTGATCCTGCCTCGACCAGCCAGTAGCGGGAGTCCTCTTCGTCGAGGGCCCTCACCCAGTCCTGACCGAACCGCTCGCTGACCACCAGGACCAGGTTCGGGTCTCGCTCCAGTCGAGCGCGCACGGTCGAGCCTGGGTCCGAATCAATCTCACCCCGCCTGGGCACCGAGTAGCCGACCTCGACGGCGAAGGCCTCCAGCTGTTCGCGGAAGCGGTCCTCGCACAGAATTACCACCAAGGACACAGGGCTAGTGCTCCGGCTGCGTTGGTCCCGCCGGGGGACCGGAAACGTGGTCCAACTGCGTTCGGGACCCGACAGCTCCCTCAGCTGCAGCTCCTATTTTGGCACGGTCGCCCGGTTCGCCAACCACTCCGCGGGCCGAGGCCAGGCCCTCGAGTGGCGGACAAGATCGAGAACAGGCCTCGCCCGGACCTGCCGGACCGCGTCAGGTTCCGACTTCTGAATTCCGCTCCTGGCGAACCGTCCGGCCGCCTAACGCGTGGCAGCCGTCTGTCGTCCTCGAAAACAGGGCCTCGGGACTTGTCGAAGGTACCGACGATCGACAGTGAGAGGGTCGGCCCTCTGGGACTCGAACCACGGAACGGGGCTTGGGCCTTGTCCTCTGGGGAATTGGAGACTAGCCAACCCGGCCCACCCTCGCCTGCGGCTCTCACCGCCTCCAAGGTTCTTTACCTGCCCGGGTGCCCCCCGCCATCGTCCGGACAAGGAGCTCGAAGGGGCTTAGTGGACGCCCGGGGCCGGAAGGCTTGGTCCCCCCGTCACCATAGCTAGGTGCCCCGGACGCCTCCTCGAGGGTAGGCGCACGGACCCTCCTCAAGGGGCGAGGTATACGCGGAGTCAGCTGGGCTTGGTCAGCCGGGCCTGACCGGACCCTGGACATCCAATCGAGCGAGGAGTTCTCCCGGCGAAGGACTTTCAGGATCTCCGGCTGCCAGCTGGAGCCACTCCCGCGTAATTCGCGGAGAGCGGCTCAGCCAGTGCGATTTCCCGGGGGCCAGGCGGGGGTAACCTCGAAGCGGTAAAGTCGTGATCGGGAACGCCGTCCCCCGGGTGAGCGCCTGACTCAGCCCAAGGAGAAGCGTTGGATTTGCTCTGCCGGCTCTTGTTCCGACTTTTTCGAAAGTCGCCCCCGGCGGTCCAGCGGTTAGTCACAATCGCGGTGGTCGCTGGCGGAGTGACCATGATCGTCCTGGCTCTACTGGGCCACAGCCTGACCCTTGCAGTGCAAGGGAGCGTCTTGCTGGCGGTGGTAGGGTTCGTGAGCCTGCGCATTCGGCGACATCCCCGCATCCGCTAC
>PKXR01000126.1 GCA_003133485.1 Candidatus Dormiibacterota bacterium | reverse complement strand
GCCGGGCTTCCAAGGCAATCCGGCGATGCACCCCGGGCGGCAATCGCAGACTCAGCGTGCCGGAGAATGGTTTCTCCGGACTTTCTTTCCGCTTGGCGCAAAACTCCAGGTAATCGTCCACGGAATCCCGAAAGGCTTTCTTCAGTTCGTTTACGGATGAGCCCTGAAACGTGATCGCATCTCGCGTGTTGATCACCTCGCCGCTGAAAATCCCGGCCTCCTCATCGAATTCGGCTACCGCTTCATATCCTTTATATGTCATCGATTCCCGCCTCTATCAAGAATCGGCGAACCGCTGCCACGGCTCCCCGATCCGTCTCTTTTTGTGGGTGCGGCCGATGGAACACGGCGCGAACCCCTTTGAGCGCAACCCGCACTCGGGAGCCACTCCCTTCGCTCACCTCCGCACCGGGATGAATCAGCATGCTCTCGATATCCGACCACAGGATGTTGCGCTGCTTCTCGAAAACCGCCTGAATGATCCGCCGGTGCCTGTTCACGTGGTATCACTCAATGATACCGCAACCCACACGCTAACGCCCCTACTCCGATTCCCCCGGATTCCCCCGCCGCTCTCGCCGCCCCCTTTCCCCACTTCGTTGACAGACTTTAGGGCGATGCTACAATAGTCCCAGACTCAGAGACGCGATAATTCCTTTGGTGTCAGATGCATGCGGTGTTTGCATCTTTACTCCCCAGGATGAATCCAAGAAGGTGAGCATGGCCAACGTTCTCCCCATTCCACACCTCGCCCGGACCCAGGCCGAGCCCCTGCTCTCGACCATCGGCAACACCCCACTCCTGCGTCTCGACAAGATTGCCGCCGAATTCCCCGGTGTCGAGATCTTCGCCAAGGCCGAATANNCTGAGCTGCCCGGTGTTCAGATCCTCGGCAAAGCGGAGTGGACCAATCCCGGTGGCTCCGTCAAGGACCGCGCCGCCTCCAACATGGTCCTCGACGGCGAACGCTCCGGCAAGCTCAACCACTCCCGCACGATCCTCGACGCCACCAGCGGCAATACCGGCATCGCCTACGCCATGATCGGCGCCAACCGCGGATACAAGGTGAAGCTCGTCCTCCCCGCCAACGCCTCCGAGGAGCGCAAGAAAATCCTCAAAGCGTACGGCGCCGAGGCCGTCTACAGCGACGCCGCCGAAGGCTCCGACGGCGCCATCCGCCTCTGCCGCGAAATCTACAATGCCGACCCGGATCGCTACTTCTATCCCGACCAGTACAACAATCCGGCCAATTGGAAAGCCCACTTCGAACACACCGGCCCGGAAATCATCCACCAGACCGGCGGACTCTTCACGCATTTCGTCGCCGCCATGGGCACCAGCGGCACCTTCATGGGAAACACCCGCCGCTTCAAGCGCGACCTCCCCGAAGTGAAGTGCATTTCCGTGCAGCCTTCCAGCGGCTTCCACGGACTGGAGGGCCTCAAGCACATGCCGACCGCCATTATCCCGGGGATCTACGACCCCGGCGTGGCCGACCGAAATTTGGCGGGGCCCACGGGGGCGGCTTACGATCTGGCCCGGCGGCTGGCCTGCGAGGAAGGTATCTTGACCGGGCACTCCTCGGGGCTCGCGCTGTGGGGAGTGGATCAGCTGGTCCAGGAGGGATTGCGGGAAGGTGTGGTGGTCTTGATCTTCCCCGACGGCGGCGCTCGGTACGTGAGCGCCGGTCTGTACGGGAACAGGTGAGGTGGCGACGGCCCGGGAGCTGCTCTTCCCGATTGAGATGTTCGAGCGCATGACCGATTTCGCCGAGGCTGCCTACCCCTACGAAGGCTGCGGAGTGCTGGTGGGGACCTCGATCGGGGACCTGATTCTGGTGAGCCAGGTACTTGAGGGACACAACTTGGTGCAGGACCGCCGCCACGACCGCTACGAACTCGACCCCAAGGACATCATTCGGGCTGAGCGGGAAGCGCGAGCTTCCGATCAGGAAGTGATCGGGTTCTATCACACCCATCCCAACCACCCGGCTCGGCCTAGTCAGTTCGATACGGAACGCGCCTGGCCGGGATACCACTATGTGGTGATCGCGGTCGATGGTGGGAAGCTGGTGAAGGCGACCGCCTGGCGGCTGGTTGAAGGGGAAGATCCCAACCGGTTCGAAGAAGTTCCCATCGAGGGCGGTAACCAAGGGTCGGACTATAATCCGGCCGGTCTTGTGGCGGAGGTCCCGTGAAGTCCGCGATCGGCATCCTGGAGATGGTGCTGGCGCTGCTCGTGATCGTGGTCGCGATCGTGCAGACTCCCAAGTCAAGCGGCCTTGGGGGCACGATCGGGGGCGGGACGGACACGGGTGGCGGCTATCGCACCCGCCGAGGGCTGGAAAAGGTGCTTTTTCGCGTTTCCATCTGGCTGGTGGTCGCTTTCGCGCTGGTGGCGGTCGTACAGATTCGGCTGGGCACCAGCTAGCTCCACGTCGCCCGGCGGGCGGATTCTTCAGCGTCTCCCGCCACCCCCTGCGGCTCCTGGCCCTGCTCGGAAGCGTGGTGGTGGTGCTGGGCGGGGCGGCCGCGCTGACCATCTCGGTGCGCAGCCTGGCCACCCACCAGGTGTACGTCGAGGCGGTAGTCGCACCGGTCGGGCCGTCCGCCCTCAGTCCGCTGCTGACGCCCAGCGATCCGGTGGCGCAGGCGGTGGGGGGGTTGACCGGTCCCGGACTGATGGCGCCATCGGCCTCCGGGGAGCCGATTTTGGGGTTGGCTACCAGCTGGCGTTCCGTGGACGGTGGTGTGCGGTACGAGTTCACCCTCTCGTCCAGGCGCCGGTGGTCGGATGGCCGCCCGGTCACCACCAAGGACGTCGCCTTCACCCTGGCCGTGCTGCAATCGTCCAAGTTCCCCAACTCCGACATCGCGGCTCCCTGGACCGGGGTGTCGCTCTACGCGCGGTCGCTCTGGGCTGGCACCTTCGTGCTACCCGGGCCTAGCACCAGCTTTCCGACCGCCGCCGAGGATGCAGTGCTGCCCGCCGCCCATTACCGGTCCCAGCCCGGCCTCTTTTTCCGCGGCGACCAGCGCACCAACGCCCAGTTCGCTCCCAGCGCGGGGCCCTTTGCCGTGGACGACAACAGTGCCGCCCAGGTCAGCCTCATTCGCAACCGCTACTTCCTTCCCCGGCCCATCCTGGACGGCTTCACTCTGCTTCTGGAGCCGAGCTCCGCGGCGGTCGACGCGCTGCTGGCCCAGGGCACCGTAGACGGCTGGCTCGCGGCCACGCCCAGCGATCTCCAGGGGGTACCGGCGGGGCTGGTTCACTCCCGGATCACTACTTACAACTTCGTCGAGCTGTTAATGAACGAGCAGTCGCCGCCGCTTCAGACCCTGGCGGTCCGACAGGCGATCGCCAATTCGGTGAATCGATTCTCGCTGCTGAAGAACCAGCTGGCGGGGCTGGGAGATCCCCAGTACGGGCCACTGCCGGACTCCATCCAGTGGGCCGCCAGTGCCACCGACAGTGAGGGCGGGTTGGCCTCGCCAGCTAAGCTCCTCGCGGCGGCGGGCTGGAAGCGCTCGACCAGCTCCCATCTCTGGCAGAAAGGCGGCCAGCCCCTGAGCCTGACGCTTGACGTCCCGGACCTGGATCCGCTACCCCAAGCGGCAGCCGGGGTGGCCTCCCAGCTGGACGCCCAAGGATTTCTAGTCAAGGTCAAAGCGCTGCCCGAGGCCACCTTTGTCTCCGACACCCTGGCTCAGGAGGAGTTCCAGGTCGCCTTGGTCGGGTTCGACAACGGTCCGGATCCCGATCTCACCTCGCTTTGGAGCTCGGGAGTGGAACCGGGCCAGTCCCTCAACTTCAGCCAGTCGGCGCCGGACTTCTACCTGAACCACGCCCTGGATCAGCTGGCCACCGCCTCGACTGCGGCCGCCCGCGAGAGCGCCTACCGCGTCGTGTCCAAGCGCTTGCACGCGGACCTGCCCGCCGTCTTTCTTTACACGCCGGTGGCCGTCTACGTCCATCAGAGCTCGGTTCACGTGCCCGGCGTTCCCGCATTCGGAGATCCCAGCCAACGCTTCAGCCAGGTCGTCGACTGGAGCCTCTGACCAGGAGCTGGACCCTCGGCCGGGACTTCGGGAGCCCAGCGGTCGTCAGGTACGATTCCCAGTTGCGGCCGGGATGGTGAAATTGGTAGACACGCAGCGTTCAGGGCGCTGTGCAGGTCACTGCGTGCGGGTTCGAGTCCCGCTCCCGGCACTAGAGGACATCTGGCTGGTACGGCCCCTGCGCGGCCCCGGATTCCCCTGGCGCNNCGCATCGGGACTGGGAAGTGGGGGAGGCCGCCCAACAGCTCCTGCCGTGGAACCATCTCCCAGGGCGTAGCGTTTCTTCTCCAGATTCCAGTCGCTCCGAGCGACCGCGCTCCACCCGGGAGGGAGCCGGCGCACTTTGGATGTCGCCACCAGCTGATCAGGCGTGGACCGAGGGGGCAGATGGGGCGAGCCAGACTATGCTTGGAAGCGTCGGGGAGTAGAGGCCAATCCGACCGAAAACCCAGAGGTGAGTGCACGGAACCGGAGCCCCCCGTAGCGGGTGAGAACAGTCAGGCAGGAGCTGGAAAACGTCGTGACGCGCCCCTCCCCTGGGTCCCGCCAGTNNTTCCGGGGCCGTCGTCGTCGAGACGCGCCTGAACCATCCCGCCCACCAGACCACCAGGGTCTCGCCTAGCGCCAGCCTCCCGACTCCCAACCCCACTGACACAGCCGAGTTACTCGGGGTGGTGGCCGCGAACGACCTCCCCGAGATCGTGTTGGTGGTGGCGGTCGGAACCACTTCCGAGGAGCTGGGGACCGGCTGGCCGATCGACGACTCCGGCGACTTCCTCACCAACGACCACGTGGTGCACAACGGCCAGAGCGTTCATGTCGAATTGGCCTCCGGGCAGGAGTACCCCGCCGAGGTGATCAACGACGACCCGGGGATTGACCTGGCTGAGGTTCACGTCTTCGGGCTCCGGGAGCAGCCGCTGCCGACTGACGCCGCGTTGCCGACGATCGGCGAGGCGGTGGTGGTGCTGGCCTCCCAAGGGGCCACCGGCCACATGCCGGTCACCGACTCCAAGGTGAACGGCCTGGACGAGAGCGCCACGGTCAGCAACGCCTCGCCGGGGGAGCTGTCCGACTACAGCGGACTGATCCGGATTCCGGCCAAGATCTACCCTGGCAACAGCGGGGGCCCGATGCTCTCTCCCCAGGGCCAAGTCGTGGGCATCTTAACGCTCGCCGCGGAGAGTGGCTCGGGGGCCTTCGCCATCCCTATATCCCAGATCAACCAAGAGATTCGAAGCTGGCTCGCTGGCTGAGTACTCGCTTAGAATCCAGCAGCCTGGACGAACGGTGATTGACGATCTCACGGTTCCTCTGGCAACATCGAAAAGGTGACCGCTACGGTCATCGACTGCGTTTGAAAAAAATGCCTGATCGCCCCTAACGCCCGCCGGGCGCTAGGCTGGCAGGAGATGGACGAATGACCAATGGAACAAGGGCTGGGGGCCTGACCGTCTTGGTCCTAGGCGGTGACGGTTACATCGGCTGGCCGATGGCGATGCATCTCTCAAGGCTCGGCCACCGGGTGGTGGCCGTTGACAACCTGGCCCGGCGGCGCTGGGACCGGGAGGGGGGAACCTACAGCCTGCTGCCGATCAAAACCATGCCCCAGCGAATCAAGCGCTGGCAGGAGCTGACGGGCAACCACATCGAGTGGCGGAAGGCCGACCTCACCGACTATCCGGCGGTTGACGGGCTCCTCGCGGAGTTCACGCCGCAGGCGGTGGTTCATTTCGCTGAGCAGCGCAGCGCTCCCTTCTCGATGGTTGACCGGGAGCACGCCGTCTTCACCCAAGTGAACAACGTCGTCGGCACCCTCAACTTGCTCTTCGCGATCCGTGATCGGGCGCCAGACTGCCATCTGATCAAGCTGGGCACCATGGGGGAGTACGGCACCCCCAATATCGACATCGAAGAGGGCTATCTGGATATCGAACATAACGGTCGCCACGACCGGCTGCCCTTCCCAAAGGTACCGGGCAGCTTCTATCACCTCTCCAAGGTGCATGACAGCACCAACATCCACTTCACCTGCCGGCTCTGGGGGATCAGGGCCACCGACCTCAACCAGGGGGTGGTCTACGGGGTCGAAACTGAGGACACCGCGCTCCATCCTGACCTCTCCACGCGCTTCGACTTCGACTCGATCTGGGGCACGGCCCTCAACCGGTTCTGCGTCCAGGCGGCTGTGGGTCAGCCGCTGACCGTGTACGGCAAGGGCGGTCAGACGAGGGGCTATCTCGACATCCGCGACACGATGGCCTGCATCACCTTGGCCTTGGAGAATCCCGCGGAGCGCAGCGAGTGCCGGGTCTTCAACCAATTCACCGAGCAGTTCAGCATCAACGAGTTAGCGGAGCTGGTCTCCGCGGCCCGAGCCCAGCGTGGGCTGGAGACCGCCGTCTCCCATATCCCCAACCCCCGTTTTGAGCGGGAGGAGCACTACTACAACGCCAAGCACCAGCACCTTCTCGACCTCGGGCTGAAGCCTCACATGCTGGGGGATACCCTCCTGGATTCTGTGATCGGGAAGGTGGCTAAATTCGCCAAGCGGGTTGATCCGATCCTGCTGGCCCAGCCTAGCGTCAGCTGGCGCACCGGGGGCAACGAGGTCTGGAAGAAGTACTCCCAGCACGGTGGGTCAGTGGTCTCCGGGGCGAACGTGCTGCGGCCGGGGTACGCCAGGGTCAAGGCTGCGGTCTAAGCGCTCGCTGACTTGCGGTTGAGTTGGCGGAGCCGCGGGTAGAATTTTGTTGTATTCAACTGCCGCCTTCCCCTACCGAGGAACCCCGTGAACGAGCGCCAGTACGAGATCGCGATCATCGGCGCCGGCCCGGCAGGCCTCACTGCCGCTCTTTATGCCGGTCGGGCGCTCAAGAGGACCATCCTGTTGGAGGCGGGCATTCCCGGCGGGGAACTGCTGAACACCGAGGATGTCGAGGACTATCCCGGATTCGCATCGATCAAGGGCCCGGTCCTGGCTGAAACCATGACTAAGCACGCGCTCGCTTTCGGGGCCGAGCTGGTCACCGCCCGGGTGACCGCGATCACTCCCCAGCCGGACGGGCTGAAGCGGATCGAGCTGGAGGAGGGCGACCCCTACTTCGCCGAGGCCGTCATCATCACGGCCGGAGGTCATCCCCGGAAGCTGGACGTGCCGGGGGAGGAAGAGTTCGCCGGCCGCGGGGTCTCTTACTGCGCCGTGTGTGACGGCGCCTTTTTCAAGGGCCAGCACTTGGCCGTGATCGGGGGCGGCGATGCCGCCATCGAGGAGGCTACCTTCCTCACCAGGTACGCCAGCCAGGTGACGGTGGTCCACCGGCGTGAGGAGTTCCGGGCCCAGCCACTCCTGGTGGAGCGGGCCCACCAGAACGGCCGGGTGGACTTCCTCCTCGACCGGGTGGTGGAGGAGATCGCCGGCGCATCGGGTCGGGTTGAGCGGGTCCAGCTGAGGCAC
>PKXR01000221.1 GCA_003133485.1 Candidatus Dormiibacterota bacterium | reverse complement strand
AGCGTCCCTGGTCCCTTTGTTGATCGATGCCCTGGGCGAGCTGGGTCTCGAGTCGGCCGGTCTCAACTGCCAGTTGGCGACGCCCATCGAAGTCCGTCGGCTCAACAGAAAGTTCGCTGGGTTGGACCACATCACCGATGTCCTCGCCTTTCCGGCAGCTCCCGGACAGGGCAGCGACTTCCAGATACCTCCATCAGAGCAGGGATTTTTGGGCGACATCGTGATTTCGGTTAGGACCGCGGCCGCCCAGGCGGAGCTAGCCGGTGACGATCCGAGGGTTGAGCTACGCGTGCTGGCCGTTCACGGTCTTCTCCACTTGCTCGGCTATGACCACGGGGAAGCGGAGCCGGCCGCCAGCATGACCCGGGCCACCGAACTGCTCCTGAGCCGGGATGCCGCTCGCCGCGGGGTGCCGGCACCGAGGGTGCCCCAGCTTCAGCCCCGCGAGTGACCGCGGCTCCGCTGTTGGTGATCGGTCTGGGCAACCCGGGCGGCGAGTACGACGGGACCCGTCACAACGCCGGGGCGGAAGCCTTGGGCATCCTCGCCCGCCGACTGGAGATCAAGCTAGGCGCCTACCGCGGCCCCGCCTGGGTGGCCCGCAAGGTGGTCGAGGATCGGGAGGTAATCCTTGCCCGACCGAAGACCTTCATGAACGAATCGGGGGTTGCGGGATCGAGGCTGACCCGGGATTTCAAAGTGCCCTTGGAAGCGGTCGTGGTCGTCTACGACGAGCTGGATCTGAAGCTGGGACGGCTTCGGATCCGGGCCAGGGGAGGAACCGCCGGCCACAACGGACTTCGATCTTTGCAGGCTCACTGGCGCTCCCAGGAGTTTCCTCGGGTGCGGATTGGGATCGGCCGACCCCCGGGAGGCCAGGANNCCAGGACCCGATCGAGTATGTGCTGGGTAGGCCCTCGGGCCCGGACCGGGAAATCCTCGACCGAGCATGCGGCCGGGCAGCGGACGCGATTCTGGCGATTGCCACCGAAGGAGTCGAACAGGCGATGACCGAGTACAACCGGGTCGATCCCGAGGATGAGGCCGATGTCGGCTGAGGCCGGGTCGAGGACGTCCGCTGAGCGGGCCACCCTGGCCCCATCCCGGACCTTGCTCGACCGGATGGCGGGGTTACCGCTGGGACTGGGACTCAGGGCGTGGCTGGAGAAGGGCGCGCCGGCCAGCTCGGTCGGCGGGATCATTCACGCCGCCACTCCCCTGGTGGCGGCGCTGGTCCGGGAACTGCTCCAGGCGCCGGTCTGTCTGCTGGTCGCCGAGCCCGAGCCCGTATGGCAGGAAATCTCCACCTGGACGTCGGACACCGACGTGCTTCTATTTCCCGCTGCGGACGTACTTCCCTTTGATCGGATCGCGCCGTCGGGCGAGGTGGTGCGGCACCGGCTGGCGACTCTTCGTGGGCTACGTTCCCTTACGCCCCAGATCGTGGTGACCTCGCTGCCGGCGATCCTCCGTCCGACCCTGTCGCCGGAGCGCGTCGGCAGCTGGCGCAGCTCGCTGGAATCGGGCGCCAGGATCGCGCCTGCGAAGCTGGCCGCCCTGCTCTTGGAATCCGGCTATCGCCAGGAGTCGATCGTCTCGTTTCCGGGCGAGTTCGCTCGCCGGGGCGGGATCATCGACTGCTTCCCGACCGAGGGGCGGCCCTGGCGGGCCGAATGGGAGGGCGACCTCGTGGCCGGGCTCTGGCGGCTGGACCCCGAGACCCAGGGTTCGCGGGCGAGCCTCGACTCGGTGGCACTTACCCAGGCGCGGGAGTTCTCGCTCGACCGCGCTTCGCTGACGGTCGCCGCGGATCGGCTCGCCGCCCTGGACCTGGCATCGCTCCGAGATGACGTCAGAGAGCGCTGGGAGTCCGACCTGGAGCTGCTTCGAGAGGGCGCGCTACCCGACCCGGCGGATGCCCTCGGACCGCTGCTGGCCGACCCGGACCAAACCCTGCTGCGCCATCTCCAACCCGGCACGATCATCTTGACCGAGCATCGCGAGCGGCTGATCCAGGTCGCCCGCTCGTGGCTGGACGAGGTGGAGGCGATCCACGAGGCTGAGGTCAGCCGCGCGGAGCTACCCCAAGATCTTCCGTCTACGGTCGCCTCGCTGGAGATGGTGATGGGCGAGCTGGGCGGCGCGCGCTGTCTCGACCTACGTCGGGAGCCGGTGGAAGAATCCGTGGTCTGCGCCGACGTGGAGATCGCGGGAGCTCCGACTTTCGCCGGGGACATCGACCAGTTCGCGGTGCAGGTGCGAGAGCTGCGCCGGGCGACCGGCACGGTGCTGGTCCTGGGGATGCAGGAGGACCGGGTCTTGGAGCTAGCCGAGGAGAGGGGTCTGGAGCCGGTCCGGCTCGAGGACTTCTCCCTTGCCGCCACCGGCCTCGCGGACACAGCCTTGGTGGTGGCTCCGGGCGATCTGGAGGTTGGACTGGTGGTGAGCGGGCTGAGGCTCGCGGTGCTCTCGGACGCCGACATCTTCGGGCTGCAGAAGCGCCGGGCGTCCTCTCTGCTGCGCACCGTGCGCCGAGCGGAGTCCAGCGCCGCCGGGAGGCTCCGCCACGCCACCGGTTCCGGGGTGGACGTCGCGGCCTTCCGGTTTAAATTGGAGCCGGGGGACGTGGTGGTCCACCGCGACCATGGCATCGGCCGCTTTCTCACCATGAGCCGGGTCGCCGACGGCGACGGTGAGCGCGAGTACATGCAGCTGGAATACGCCGACGGCCACAAGCTGTACGTCCCCGCGGAGCACCTCGACCGCATCGAGCGGTATGCCGGGGGCGGCGGCGAGCATCCGCAGCTGTCGAGGTTGGGCACTGGGGAGTGGGAGCGCACCAGGCGCTCGGTGCGGCGCCGAGTAGATGAGATAGCCGAGGAGCTGGTGGAGCTTTACTCGCGGCGGCTGGAGGCGCAGGGCCATGCCTTCGCCCCGGACTCCCGCTGGCAGCAGGAGCTGGAGTCGTCCTTTCCCTACCAGGAGACCCGCGATCAGCTGCTGGTGCTGGACGACATCAAGCGCGACATGGAGTCGCCCCGCCCGATGGATCGGTTGCTCTGCGGGGACGTGGGGTTCGGCAAGACGGAGATCGCGCTCCGCGCCGCATTCAAGGCGGTGGAGGACGGCTACCAGGTGGCAGTTCTGGTGCCCACCACCGTGCTGGCCCAGCAACACCATCTGACCTTCAAGGAGCGGCTCGCGGCGTTCCCGATTGCGGTAGAGCAGCTCTCCCGAATGCGCTCCGACGAAGAAGCGCAGGTAGTGCTGGGGGGGCTGGCCACCGGCACGGTGGACATCGTGATCGGAACCCACCGGCTGCTCCAGCGCGACGTCCGGTTCAAGAATCTGGGCCTGGTGGTGCTGGACGAGGAGCAGCGCTTCGGGGTCCTCCAGAAGGAAAGGCTGAAGCAGCTCCGCACCGCGGTCGACGTGCTCTCGCTGTCGGCCACCCCCATCCCCCGGACCCTGCACATGGCGCTGGCCGGAATCCGGGACCTCTCGGTGGTCCGGACCCCGCCCGAGGGCCGGCTGCCGATCCGCACCTACGTCACTGCCAAAGAGGAGGGGCTAGTCCAGGACGTCATCCGCCGGGAGCTGGCCCGGAAGGGACAGGTGTACTACGTTCACAACCGGGTCCAGACGATCCAGCGGGAGGTGGAGGGGCTCCGCAAGCTGGTCCCGGACGCCCGCATTGCCGTGGCCCACGGTCAGATGGACGAGGGGACCCTGGCCAAGGTGATGGTGTCTTTCATGGCGGGAGAGGTGGACGTGCTCTGCTGTACCACCATCATCGAGAACGGACTGGACATCCCCAATGCCAACACTCTCGTGGTCGACGACGCCTCCCGCATGGGCCTCTCTCAGCTCTACCAGCTCCGGGGCCGGGTGGGCCGCTCGGGACAGCGGGCCTACGCCTACTTCCTCTACGACCCGGAGAGGTCGCTGACCGAACGCGCGGACAAACGGCTGGACGTGGTGGCGGACCTGCAGGACCTCGGCTCCGGCTTTGCGCTGGCCCTCAAGGACCTGGAGATCCGCGNNACCCGAGGTCATCGCCGCGGTCGGCCTCGAGACTTACAACCACCTGCTCCGGCAGGCGGTGCTGCAGGCGCGGGGGCAGGAGCTGGCCGAGTCGCCGGCTCAAGTGGCCGTGAACTTGCCATTTCACGCCTTGCTGCCGCCGGAGTACGTCCCCGACGAGCGCTTGCGCTTGCGGATCTACCAGCAGCTAGCCGGGGCCACCACCGAGAGTGAGCTGGACGAGAGCGCCCGCAACCTNNGGGCCGCGACCCGAGCAGTTGGAAAATCTGATCTTGGCCCTGCGTGTCCGACTGCTAGCGGCAGGGGTGGGGGCGCGGTCGGTCGAGACCGACCAGGATGACGTGGTTCTCACTTTCGAGCCCGGCCACGGGCTGCCCCTTCGGGAAGTGGTCGGGCAGAGCCAGGGCCAGGTGCTGGAAGCCAGCAGCAACCGCCTTCGAGTCCGGGTCCGTCGAGCCGGCGACAGCTGGCCCGAGCTGCTGACCGGGATCCTC
>PKXR01000092.1:12561-13187 GCA_003133485.1 Candidatus Dormiibacterota bacterium | reverse complement strand
CCCCAGGTCCACCTCGTCAGATTGACCAGCGAAGAGGTCGGCCGACGGCGCTTTATCGACGATCTGCTGGGGTATTTTGAGGTACCTCGCCAGCTGCAGGACCTGCGTCTTGTAGAGGTCTCCGAGAGGGTTGAGGGCATGAGCGCCATCGCCCCAGAGAGTGCTGTACCCCAAGAGCAGCTCCGACTTGTTGCTGGTGCCCAGAACCAGGGCGGAGCGGGTGGCCGAGATGTCGTAGAGGATGCTCATCCGCTCTCGGGCCATCTTGTTGCCCCGCCGGGTGGGATCCGCCTTGGGGAACTTCGAATAGTAGGCGTCGATCTGAGGGCTGATTTCGATTACCAGCAGCTCGATCCCCAGGTGGGTCGCCACCAGCCGGGCGTCCTCCAGACTGCTCGGGGTGCTCTCGCGATACGGCAAAGCGAGTCCGGTCACCGCACTCTGGCCGAGCGCCGCCACCGCCAGCTGGGCCGAGAGCGCCGAGTCGATGCCCCCAGAGATGCCGACCACCACGCCCCGGCACCCGACCTTGAGCACCTCGTCCCGAACAAAGTCGGTCAGGATGCCTGAGACCAGCTCGGAGTTGATGGAGAGGTCAGTCATCGGAGTCGATGCCCAGCTGGCGC
>PKXR01000092.1:511-12511 GCA_003133485.1 Candidatus Dormiibacterota bacterium | reverse complement strand
CGCCCCAGAAGTGAAGGCCGTCCTCGAAGCCCACCCGGTTGCAGTAGGCCCCGAATACCGTGAAGAGCTCGGAGTAGGTCCGCAGCATGGCTCCATAAGAGGCGGCGCTGCCCAGCTCCCCCTCCCCGCTTCCGACCCCTCGCCCCGGACTGGAGGATGGGCACAGAAGAAGATCGACCCCGGCGCGGCTCAGGAGATAGGGGGAGCTGGGATGCCAAAGGTCCTCGCAAACCAGAACACCGATGCGCCAGCTGGTCCCGCCACCTAAAGGCAGTTCCACCACCTCAAACCGGTCCCCCGCCGCCAGATGGCGCTGCTCATCGAACATGCCGTAGGTCGGCAGGTAGACCTTGCGGTGGACGTGGCGGACAGCGCCATCTGAGATCAGGACGGCGGCGTTGTAGAAGTTGAACTGATCGGATTCCAACACCACGCCTACCAAGGCGGCCGCTCGTCCGGTCGCCTGAATCAGCCGACCCATCTCGGGACCGTCCAGAGTCAGCGCCGTTTCCGGAGTCAGATCTTTGAGGAAGTAGCCGGTCAGGCTCAGTTCGGGGAAGACAACGAGATCAGTGCCCTGGCCGACCTCGCCTGCAATCTGGTCACAGCTCCACTCAAGATTGGCCTTGAGGTCACCCAGGACCGGCTGGTGCTGGACCAGGGCTATCTTCACCCGGTTGACCGCCACTTCAGCCGACCACTGCGGCCGGCATCTCGCCCCGCAGGAAAGCGCCCACCAGCGGAGCCAAGGCCTCCGCGGGCTCGTAGAGGAACGCGGCCTTCGGCAAGGCTCGGACGAACTCCTCGCCGTAGCGCCGCTCCAAGATGCGCGGGTCGCAGATCACCACGGCCCCCCGGTCTCCGTGGCGCCGCACCAGGCGGCCGAAACCCTGCTTCAAACGGAGCACCGCCTCCGGCAGTGAGAGCTGGGCGAAGGAGTCGGCTCTGCCCCTGGCCCGCGCCTGGAAGATGGGGTCGGTGGGGACTGGGAAGGGCAACTTGTCGATCACGACACACTGGAGCGCGTCCCCGGGCAGGTCGATCCCCTCCCAGAAGCTGTTGGTGCCCAACAGCACGGTTCGCGGCTCTTTGCGGAAGTTGCGGAGCACCTGGTTGCGGGTGCCGTCCAACCCCTGGCCGAGCACGGCGATACCCTCCCCCTGGAGCAGGCTCCGGAGCTGCCCGTGCACCTCCCGCAAGGCCTGGTATCCGGTGAAGAGGACCAAGGTCCGGCCTCCGAGCTCCATCGCCAGCTGGGCCACCAGTTCGGCGACCACACGGGGGTGCTGGGGGTCACCGTGACCGGGCATCCCGCGAGGCAGGCAGCAGAGGGATTGACGCAGGTAGTCGAAGGGAGAGTCCAACACCAGCTCGGCCGCATCCGCCAGGCCCAGACGGTCCCGGATGTAGCTGAAGGAACCGGCCACGGCCATGGTCGCCGAGGTGAGGACCACGGTCTCGCAGTACTCGAATAGGTGTTCACGCAGAGAGCTTGCCACCTCGGCCGGAGCAGTCCGCATCACTGCTCGGTCGCCCCGTTCCACCTCCACCCAGGCGACGTGGTCGCCCACCGCGATCTCGCTCTCTGGACTGGGTTCTCCCTCCAGATTGGCCAGGGCACTCGTCACCACCCACGCCATGCTGTGAAGCGCCTCGGCGGCGACCGAGCATTCCCGGGCCCCGTTGTCCGGCTGCGGCCAGAGGGTTGGTTGAACGTTCCCCAGGTCGGCGGCTGCGTGGAGGGCCGAGCTTGCCTGGCGGAGCGACCGCGCCAACCGCGAAACCGAGCGACTGGTTCTCTCCCAAGCCTCCGATCCGGTCAGCCGGCGGTCCAGAACCACAAAGGAGGGCCCTCGGCCTCTGGAATTGGCTGACTCCGCTGCGACCAGGTGGCGGAGGTCGGCGAAGGCAGTGCTCGCCGTTTGGCGGGCAATCTTCAGGGACCGATTCACCTCGACGTCGCCGAAATCCGGGATACGATCGATCACCGCTAGGACGGCGCCCAGCCCCAGACGCTCTCCCTGGGCCTGGGTAGCCGCTTCCTCCAGATGGTGAGCCTCGTCGATGATCAGGTGGTGGAACTCGGGCAGAACCGCCCCCCCACTGTCGGCGTCGGAGAGCAATAGGGCGTGATTCACAATCACCAGGTTGGCCTCCCGGGCCTCCACCCGGGCCTTGACCATGAAACAACGCCCGTCCCGCCAGTTGTGGCAGGCAGGCCCCAGGCAATCGTCCACTGTGGAGCCGACCTTCTCCCAAAATTCAGGGTCCCGCCCGGCCAGTCTCAGCTCGGCGCGATCACCCACCACGCTTTGGTGAGCCCAGATCAGGGCCCTGACCTTGAAGCGCACCTCGTCCGGGTCGCGGCGCTGGCGGGTAGGCCCCGCAGCCAGCCATCTCTCGAGCCTTCGGAGGCTCAAGTAGTTGCCCCGTCCCTTCAGCACAGCTGTCTTCAGGGGCAGCGGCTGCGCCAGCTCGGCCAGCGGCACGTCGTGCTGGGCCAGCTGCTCCTGCAGAGTGATGGTGTGGGTGGATACCAGGACTCGACCGCCCCCTTTGGCAGCCCACTCGCGGGCCGGAACCAGGTAAGCGAGCGACTTGCCGACCCCGGTACCCGCCTCAACCAGGAGAGTCTGGCTGCGGTTGAAGGCCTGCGAGACGGCTAGCGCCATCTGCTGCTGCTCCTCCCGTAGCTCGAACTCCGCTTCGGCGTGGGCCAGCGCCCCGTCCGGTCCGAAGGCTGCCAGGATCCGCGCTTCGTCGATCCCCCCGGTGATCTCGCCCTGGGACTCAGTGATCTGCGGCGGGAGTTCAGGAGCGGGAGTTTGGGCAACCGCCGCCACCGCGGCGGGCAGCTCTCCTCCGGCCAGTTGCCGGGCCAGGAACTCACCGCTGGGCCAGCCACCCTCGGCGCAGAGTTCGCGCACCCGCTCCCGCAGGCTCGGCGGTAGCGCCCGGGCGGTCTCGACCAGGCTCCCCAGCAGCATCTGCGTCGCCTCGGCGTCAGAGAGGGCGCGGTGGGGCCGGTCATGCCGCAACTCCAGGGCGCGGCTCAGCTCCTCCAGACTGTGGCTGGGGGCGGAGGGAAGCAGCACCCGGGCAAGCTCGGCCGTATCCAGCGCCAGCCGGCCTGAGAACACCTCGGGAAGGATCTCGGCGCAGAAGGCAACGTCGAAGGCGACGCCGTGGCCGACCAGCGTGCACCCTTCGCAGAAGAGCGCCAGACCGGCCACCGCCTCGGTGGGACTGGGTTGCCCGCGGAGGTCCTGGTCGTGGAGGCCACAGAGGCGCTGAATCACCAGGGGTAGAGGCATGCCGGGGTCGGCCAACGTCGAGTANNACCCGTTGTCTCCAGGTCGAAGCAGACCAGGGTCTCTTCGCCGCTCGCCGCGGTTGCGGTCATCACGTTGCACCCACCACCTTAGCCGCGCCCGAGAAGCCAGCTGAGAGTGGACCACCCTCGGCTATGGTTCGGCGTCCCCGATCTGGAGGCCCCTTCGGCGACACTCCCCCAGCACCAACTTCACCACCTCGTCAGCGGAGAGAGCTGTGGTGTCGATCGACAGGGCGTCAGCCGGCACCGCCAGAGGTGCATGGACCCGGCTCAGGTCGGTCTGGTCTCGGGTCAACACGTCAGTTCGCAGGACCTCCTCCGAGGCGTCCCGGCCCCGACTCTGCAACTCCTTGCGGCGTCGGCCNNGTCGGCCAACCCTAACCTCGGCGGGCGCGTCCAAATACACCTTGCACTCGGCCGTCGCGAAAACCACGGTGCCGGTGTCCCTTCCCACCGCGACCGCGCCAGCCTGGGCAGGCTCTCGTTGAGCGGCCAGCAGCTGCTGACGTACCTCGGCCTGCTGAGCCACATAGGCCAGTAGTGAGGAGAGCTGCGGATCCCACAACTCGTCCGTGAGCTCCTCACCGTCGATCCGAGCCTGCCATGCACCCTCCCTTGGCTCCGGCTCGGAGTTGATCTCTATCCGCACCCGCTCGGTGAGCTGACGCAGCCCGAGGGCGTCACCCTCATCAACACCGGCCCGGCTCGCGGCCACGGTGAGGGCTCGGTAGAAGATCCCCGTGTCGATGAACGGAAGGCGCAGGGCCGCTGCGACCCGACGCCCCACCGTGGACTTGCCCACTCCGGCGGGACCGTCGATGGTCACGACCGGCGCTGTCCGGCTCAAGCGAGCCCGACCGAGGTGCGCAGCCGCCGGACCTCGCCTTCGCTGAGCTCACGGGCCCGGCCCTCGGTGAGGGTGCCCAAGCGCAGCTCCCCGATCGAGACACGCTCCAGATCCTCCACCTTGGCCCCGACCGCCGCGCACATGCGCCGAATCTGTCGCTGGCGTCCTTCGGCAAGGTGGACCAAGATGACGGACCGGCGGGGCCCGCCCCGCAGGAGTCGGATCTCCAGAGGGTTAGTGGGCCCATCCACCAGGATCGGCCCCAGACGCAGTGCTCGCAGCTGCTCCTGGCTGATAGAACCCTTCACCGTCACCCGATAACTCTTGGCGATCTCGTACCGGGGATGGGTTAGTCGGAGCGCCAGGTCACCGTCGTCGGTGAGGAGAATCAACCCTCGGGAGTCGAGGTCCAGCCGCCCGACGGGGAACAGGCCGTGCCGATCGTCGACGAGGTCCAGTACGGTTGGACGCCCCCCGGGGTCTCGAGCCGTCGACACCACCCCCACCGGCTTGTTGAGCGCCAGGTAGCGGCGTTGGACACCACGATGGGCGAGCGGCTGCCCATCCAGCCGCACCTCCTCACGCTCCGGGTCGATCAACCTCCCGTGGGGCGGAGGAACCTCCCCGTCAACGGTGATCCGCCCGGAGGCAACCATCCGGTCGGCCTCCCGTCGGGAGGCGACTCCGGACCGGGCTAGCCAGCGGCCCAGCCGCTCACTGGGCATCAGGCTCACCGACCTCGGCCGCCCGGCCGAGCCAGTAGCCAGGTTCAGCCCCCGCCAGTGGAGGCAGGTCGTCGACCTGGGAGATACCTACGACCTGGAGGAATCGCAGGGTAGTCCCGAACAGCCGGGGACGGCCCGGTCCGTCCTCGCGCCCCACCTCAGCGACTAGGCCATGGCGGGTCAGACTCTCCAGGACGGCTTCGCAACTCACCCCCCGGATCGCCTCGATCGCGATCCGAGTAATCGGCTGTCGGTAGGCGACGATGGCCAGGGTTTCCAAAGCCGGCTTCGAGAGCCGGCCAGCCACCTCGGGCCGAAGGGCTCGCTCAACCGCCCAGGCTGCCTCGGGATGGGTCACCAGTTGGAGCTCGTCCAGGTGGCGCTGAAGCATAAGGCCGGTGCCCTCCAGGAGCGTGGCGCTGGCCTCCAATGCCTGCTCTGCGGCCTCACGGGTCAACTCCAGGGTGTGCGCCAGCTCGGAGACCGAGATCGCCTCGGCCCTCACGAAGAGGACTGCGATCATCGCCTCCGCCAGCCCCGCCTCGGACTCGGTCAACTCAGCGGCCACCAGCAATCTCCACCAGGATCGGGCTGTTCGGTCCGGCCTGGCTGCAGGAGGCCTCGCCCGACCAGATCAGCTCCAGTAAAGCCAGGAAGAAGGCGACCGCCTCCAGCCGGTCCCGGGCGGCCGCGAAAACCTGATCGAACCGCAGTGACTTTAGATCGGCGAGCAGCTGGCGCAGCTCGTCCATCTTCTCGGTGACCGAGTATCGGGGCAAGGCCAACTCGAGCTCGGTGGGATCGGGGAGCCGCGCCAGGAGCTCTCCCAGGGCGACCGCGAGGGTCTCTGGGCTGAGGTGGAGACTGGCCTGCGGCTCCACCGGTAGCCCCAAGACCCGCAGGAAGGCCTTGGGCCCAGCGCTGGAATCCGCCAGCAGAACTCCCGCCGCCGCCTTGAAGAGCCGGTACTCCGCNNCAGCCTCTCGCCGGGATCCTCCGCCTCAACCGGCTCCGTCTCCCGGATCAGGGCGGCGTCGGTCGCTTCGTCCAGATGACGCCCCATCTTGTTCTCCAGCAGGCGGGCCAAGAGCTGGAGCGACTCGGCGGCCCACAACAGGTCGAGGTCCGAGTCCGCCTCCCCCACCTCCGCCTTCAGGTCCCGGCTGAAGGCCGCCAGCTCCACAGTTCCGAGGTCGAGATCGCCGCGCTGGGCCTCCAATAGCATCGAGTTCAGCCGCTCCAACTTCGCCGCCTGTTCTGGGGTGGCCACGGCTCAGCTCGGCCCTCGGCCGGCGCCCACCGCCAGCAGCAGCTCCTCGGCATGGGCCCGAGCTGCCCCCGGGGTCGCCTCGCCCGCCAGGAGCCGGGCCAACTCCTCCACCCGCTGGGGACCGACCACCTCAAGGATCTCACTGTAGGGGCGGCCTGCTCGCTCCGACTTGGCCACCACCAGGTGGGTGTCAGCGCGCGCGGCGATCGGGGCGAGATGGGTGATACAGATGACCTGGTGGCGATCCGACACCTCCCTCATCAGGTCGCCGACCCGATTGGCGGCCTCACCGCCCAGCCCCTGGTCGATCTCGTCGAATACCACGGTGGAGACCCCTGACTCCCTGGTTAGGTGGGAGAGGAGCGCCAGGGCAACTCGGGACAACTCGCCGCCGGAAGCCACCTCGCTGAGGGGCCGAGTGGGATCACCGGGATTGGCAGAGAGATCGAAAGAGACCCGGTCCCATCCCGTCGGGCCGGCGGCGAGGCGTGGTCCGTCGGGGCCGGGGATCCCGTCCTGGTCCTCGGCCCGCCAGATCCGCACCTGGAACTCCGCCTTGGGCATCAGCATCCGGCGCAGGTCGGCGGTCACAGCTCGGGCGAGACTCTGCGCGACCCGAGTTCGAAGGGCCGAGAGCTCCGTCGCCTCCTGGGCCAACCCGGTTTCCACCTCGGCCAGCTCGGCCGCCATCCGCTCCAATTCAGCGTTGCCGTCGTCGACCGCCTGGACCAGGTTCAACGCCTCCTCCCGGCGCGACAGGGCGGCGCCCAGGGATCCCCCGTANNGGGAGAGCCTCTCTAACAGGTCGAGTCTCTCCTCGGCGTCAGCCAGCCGGGAGCTGTCGTCAGGCAGCTGGGAAACATAGGAGCTGAACGAAAGCTGCAGCTCGCGCAGCCCCTCTACCGCCCCTTCAGCTTGGTCCAGAAGCAGATCCAGCTCCACGTCGATCCCTCTCGCCCCGCGAGCCGCATGGAGTCCCCTCGCCAGCCGGTCGGCCGCGCCGCTCTCCCCCGCTACCGCTCCCCGAAGTTCGGCGGCCGCCTCGCGCAGCCGGGCAGCATGGGCCAGCCGGTCCCGCTCCTGGCGCAGCTGTACATCCTCGCCCGGATGAAGATCGGCAGCTTCCAGCTCAGCTACGTCCCGCCGCGCCTGCTCCAGTTCTCCCCGCTGCCGCTCCCGCAAGGCCCGAAGCCGCTCAGCGGCCGCCTGGCTCTCCTGGCGGCGCAACCAGAGTTCGCTGACCCGACGCAAGGTTCGAGCGGCCTCCTCGCCCCCCAGACTGTCGAGCGCTGATCGCTGCTCCGCCTCGCGCAGCCAGAGAGACGACGCTCCCTGGCCCTGGACATCGACAAGCTGTGCCCCCAGGTCTCTGAGCGCGGTGGCCGGCACCGTCGCGCCGTTGGCCCGCGCCGCGCTACGCCCCGAAGCCGAGAGCTCCCGAGTCAGGATCAGGGTCTCCTCGGCGACTACCCCGAGCGCGCGGCAGGATTCGGCGACGGAAATCGGAGGTTCGTCGAAAGCTGCGGTGGTCACTGCCCTCTCGGCGCCCCGACGCACCAGATCCGGATCACCTCGACCGCCCAGCGCGAGCCCCAAAGCGGACAGCAGAACCGACTTACCAGCCCCGGTCTCCCCGGTTATAGCGTTGAAACGGGCGCCAAAACGGGCGGCCGTGCGCTCAATCACCGCCAGGTTCTCCACCCGCAACTCGACCAGCACAGATCAGGCGCGCGGGGCGTCCGGGGCAACCGAGGCCGACTGAGCCTCCTCCTGAGCGAGCTTGAGGACGGCGCCGAATCCGGTCTTTGACCGCAAACGCTGGAAGAATCCGGGAGTTCCCGGGGGCCGGATCAAGCTCAGCTCGGGGCCTTGCTTCACGGTCAGCTCCCAGCCGGTTTCGAGCTGGCCCCAGACGCGGCCGTCGGCAGCCGCCACCGCCCGCCCTCTCTGGACCGTGATCCGCACGTCGAGTGTGTCCGGTATGACCAAGGAGCGGCTGATCAGGGCGTGGGGATTCAGCGGGGTGAGGACCAAAGCGGGCACCCGGGAGTCAACCGGGGGCCCGCCCGCGGAGAGGGAGTACGCGGTCGAGCCGACGCTGGTGGCGACCACCACGCCGTCAGCGTCGAAGATCCCCACCAGCTGATCGTCGCTGGTCACCTCCAAGCGAACCAAGTTCACCCCTTCAGTCTTGACCACGATCTCGTTGATCGCCACCTCGAGGGTCTCACTGATCGCTTCCCGCGCACCCGATCGGACCTCCCCCCGCAAGGTGCGTCGCCGTTCGGTCTGAAAGTTGTCGACGACGAATGCCTCGATCGCATCGGGCAGCTGGGCCATCTCCACATTGGTGAGAAAGCCGAGCTGACCGCGGTTTACCCCAAGCAGCGGCACTCCTTTTGGGGCCGCCCGCTGGGCCGAGTAGAGAAGCGTTCCGTCCCCCCCGATCGCCACCAGCAATCGAGAGGTCGTCAGTTCCCGAGCCAGCACCGCCTCGGCGTCGGTCTGCGCCAGCCAGGTGCGGAGCCCGGCGTTCTCGGCGACATCTCTGGCCCGGCGCAGGGTGGGCGACTCCTGAGACTCGCGGAAGTGAAGCAGAAAGCCGATCGAGGAGACTCCATCCACCCCGCTCAAGGGCGGTTCCGAGGTTGATTTCCTGACATTGCGCCTAGGATCTTAGGTCTTGGCCCGGACCGGCAAGCGGACCAAGGATTCAGAGGAGCAGCCCCACCGCGATCCCGAGCACGGCTCCGGCAAGGACCTCGAATGGCGTGTGGCCGATGAATTCGCGGAGGCGCTCGTAGCGAAATCCCATATGGCTGCGCAGGTCATCCAGCACCTGGTTGAGGATGACGCTCTGTTGGCCGGCCGCGCGGCGCACCCCGGTGGCGTCGTAGACCACCACCATGGTGAGGATCGCAACCGCCGCGAAGAGCGGCGAGTCGAGGCCCACTTGGCGGGCCACTACCGTGGTCAGGCAGACCNNTCAGGGCCGTGTGGGAACTGGGCATCCCGCCCGACATTCCCAGGGACCGAAGGCTGAGCCGGTGCTGCCGCCAGGAGTCGGTGACCACCTTCAGGACCTGGCCGATCCCCCAGGCCAGCAATGGCACCCAGAGGAACTGATTGGTCAGGAGAGCGGTCACGCCTCTGGGTCAGCCGTCGTGTGACCTGGCCTCTTCTTCTGCCTCCAGTAGCAGCGGTCGCTCCCGGGGCAGACCGTCGGCTCCGGCCGTTAGCTCGGTCACCCGGCGCTCGACACCGTCCAGGAGACCAGAGCAGCGGCGAACCAGGCGGACTCCGCGCTCGTAGAGGCCAATCGCCTCTTCCAAGGGCACCTGGCCATCCTCGAGCAGGCTCAGCACCTTATCCAACTCGGTCAGGGCAGCTTCGTAGTCGAGGGCCTCCGGCTCTGCGGGAACTGCCGCCGACGCCTCTGCGTGGTCAAGCCCCATCCGTGCCTCCTCGAAATTCCGGTTGAACCGCGGTCACTTGGCTCAGCAACCGACCCCTGAGGAGCCGAGTTGAGATGGTGGTTCCCACCACTACCGGCTCCGCGTCTCGAAGAACCTCGCGACCCGATTCGTCCAGGGTGATCGAGTATCCCCGACCAAGCACGGCCAGGGGGCTGAGAGCCTCCAGCCTACCGACTCGGCCTGAGAACTCCTCCCTCGCCTGGAGCAGCCGGCGCTCCGGACCTCGGGCCCGGAGCAGCCCAACCCGCGAGGCGAGGCNNGGCAACCAGCAGCCGACTCACCGAGGCCGCGATCCGCTGTTGGCGCGTGTCTAGATCGATCCGGCCATTGGCGAGCCGCATGGCCGGAGCCAGTCGGGCCAGCCTTCCTCCACTCACAGCCAGCTGGCGGCGCTCCGTCACCACCCAACTTTCACCGCCCCGCCGAAGTCGAAGGGAACGTCGGGAGAGGTCCAGCCGCAGGCCCGCGAGGTCCGGGACGGCGAGCTCGGCCGCCACCGAGGGGGTGGGCGCCCTCTGATCCGCGACGAAGTCCGCCACTGAGGTGTCGGTCTCGTGGCCCACTCCGACCACCACCGGCAAGGGACAAGCCAGGATCGCCCGGGCCAACTCTTCGGAGTTGAATGCCTGCAGGTCTTCGAGGGAACCGCCTCCTCGGACCAACAGCACCAACTCGACATCGGCCCGGCCGGCCAGCTCCAGGGCAGCGATGATCTCCCGAACGGCCCCATCTCCCTGGACCAAGGTGGGGGCCACGACCACCTCGGTGATCGGACACCGACGCTGCACCACGTGGATAACGTCCCGTAAGGCGGCTCCCTGGCGAGAGGTCACGACCGCCAGGCGCCGCGGGAGGAAGGGTAGCGGCCGCTTGCGCTCACTGGCAAACAGCCCCTCCGCCTCCAAGCGGGCCACCAACTGCTGAAAGGCGAGGGCCAGCGCGCCGACCCCCTGAGGTTCGAGTCGATCCAGATAGAGCTGAAGCGATCCGGCGGCCGCATAGAGCGAAACCGAACCGTGGGCGAGCACCCGCATCCCGGTCCGGGGCTCGAACTGGAGCCCCCGAGCCTCTTTGCGGAACATCGCCGCCTTGAGCACCGAGCGGTCGACTCCGCCCGGTCGGCTGTCCTTCAGACTGAAGTACCAATGTCCTGCGGCTGACAGGTGGCAATCACCCAACTCCGCCTCCACGTATGTGTCTTGTAGCTCGGGATCCGCCGCCAGGGTCACCCGGATCAGCGACGCTAGCTCACCGACTTGGAGAACGCGCACCCGCTTGCTCCAACGTTGGACGGGGAGCCCGGGCGATGTTGCCGAGCACCCCATTGACGAACTTTCCCGCCTCGTCTCCAGCCATCTGCCTGGCCAGTTGGACCGCCTCGTCGATCACCACCGCCACCGGCTCCTGCCGGCGCCAGCAGAGCTCCTCGGTGGCGATCCGAAGAACGGCGCGCTCCAGGGCCCCCATCTGGTCCATGGACCAATTGGTGGAGCAGGCAGCGATGGTCGCATCGATCTCAGCTTGGTGGGCAACCGCCCCTTCCAACAACTCCTCGGCGAATCGCCGACCACCGGGGCTTTGCGGTTCTTGCTCCAGGTGATATTGCAGGGGGGTCCGCCAGTTGCCTGGCTGGAGCTCCAACTGGAACAGCACCTGCACCGCCAGCTCGCGAGCCCGGTGGCGCGGCCCCAAGGCCTAATCNNTCCAGGCCCAACATGCTGTGGATCGCGTGGGCAACCTTGCGCTGCAGCTCCTCCGCCAGCTGCCCGATCGACGCCTGGGGAGTGATCGCCACATAAAGGTCCAGCCTGATGCCGGTGTCCCCCACCATCTGCTGCTTCACCCCGCGATGAGCGTGCTNNGCGGTGTAGGGGGAGCGAGACATTGACCCCGGTGGGCTCGCGCATGGCCGCGATCCCCGCGACTTCTTGGGCGGCCAGCGCCGCGATCGAGGCGACGACTTCGCTGGCGACCCGGACTCGGCCGGGAGGCTGCTCACCAGGCTGAGTCAGGAGCGAGGTGCTCACTGGACTCGTTCCAGATACTTGCCGGTCCTGGTGTCCACTTTGAGCCGGTCGCCGACCCCGACGAAAAGTGGGACGTCGACCACCAGGCCAGTGTTGAGGGTCGCCGGCTTGCTGCCACCGGTCGCCGTATCACCCTTGAACCCCGGGTCGGTCTGGGCCACTTCCAGTTCTACTGTGATCGGGAGCTCTACCCCGATNNACCTTGCCGTCGTACTGGAGCACGTATAGGTGGTCGGATTCTTGGACGTAGCGGATGGCCTCAGCGAACTGCGCCTCATCCAAGGGGTACTGGTCGAAAGTGGCCGTGTCCATCACCACGTA